>NZ_JASDCY010000020.1:0-43497 GCF_030407675.1 Kocuria sp. APC 4018
GACGGGTCTGCTCCATGATAGGGAGGACACCCGACCCGCACAGGCGCCCGGAGCACCGGGCGCGCACGAAAAGAGGACCGATGACTTCCGAGCACGATGCACCCATCCGCGCCGCCGTGGAGCCCGTGGTGGAGGCCGCCGGGCTGTTCCTGGAGGAGTGTGAGCTGAAGGGACAGGGCGGAACCCGGACCCTGCAGGTCCTCGTGGACCTCCCGGACGGCACGGACGCGCTGAGCCTGGACCGGGTGGCCGCCGTGGCGCAGGAGATCTCTGACGCCCTGGACCGCACGGACCCCGTGCCCGGTCCGCCCTACGAGCTCGAGGTGTCATCACCGGGCGCCACACGCTCGCTGGAGACGCCGCGGCACTGGCGGCGCACGGTGGGCCACCTGGTGCGGATCCGGCCGCTCGAGGGCGAGCGCTTCACGGCGCGGCTGCTCGAGGCGCACGACGACCACGCGGTGGTCCAGCGCTCCCACCAGCCCAAGAAGGGCATGCCCGTGAAGCTGCTGGACCCCGAGCGCGTGGACTACGCGAGCATCCGCGGGGCGAAGTCCGAGGTGGAGATCTGAGGCCGGGCCCGGCGATGTAGCATGGCCTGCAACAGATCACGACGTGAGACCCATGCAGCAGCGCACCGCACGCACCCGTGCGGCGCGCTGTTTGGTTCCCGGCCCCGCTCGGGCCGGACAGCCGCGTGGCGCGAAGGAAGGCCGGACACATGGACATCGACATGAGCACCCTGCGACTGCTGGAGCGCGAGCGGGACATCCCCGTGGACGTGTTGATCCCCACCATCGAGCAGGCGCTGCTGCTGGCCTACATGCGCTCGCCCGGAGCGATCGACGGCGCCCGTGCCGAGGTCGAGCGCCGCTCGGGCCACGTGACCATCTGGGCGCCCGAGCTGGACGAGGAGGACCGCCGGATCGGCGAGTTCGACGACACCCCCTCCGGCTTCGGACGGATCGCCGCCGCCACCGCGCGTCAGGTGATCCTGCAGAAGCTGCGGGACGTCGAGGACGACAACGTCCTGGGCCACTTCAAGGGCCGTGAGGGTGAGCTGGTGTCCGGCCAGATCCAGCAGGGCAACAACCCCAAGATGGTCCAGGTGAACCTGGGCACGGTCGAGGGGCTGCTGCCCCCGCACGAGCAGGTCCCGGGAGAGACCTACCGCCACGGCGACCGCATCCGCGCGTTCGTGGTGGAGGCCAAGCGCGGCTTCAAGGGCCCGTCCATCACGCTGTCCCGCTCCCACCCGGACCTGGTGCGCCGGTTGTTCGAGATGGAGGTCCCGGAGATCGCGGACGGCTCCGTGGAGATCGTCACCCTGGCCCGCGAGGCCGGGCACCGCACCAAGATGGCCGTGGAGGCCACGCGCCCCGGTGCGAACGCCAAGGGCGCGTGCATCGGGGACATGGGCTCGCGTGTGCGCGCGGTCATGAACGAGCTCGGGGACGAGAAGATCGACATCATCGACTTCTCCGAGGACCCGGCCGAGTTCATCCTCAATGCCCTGTCCCCGGCCCGGGTGTCGCGCGTCGTCGTGCTGGACGAGGCAGCCCGCTCCGCGCGTGCGGTCGTCCCGGACGCGCAGCTCTCGCTGGCCATCGGCAAGGAGGGACAGAACGCGCGCCTCGCGGCCCGGCTCACGGGCTGGAAGATCGACATCGTCCCGGAGTCCCGCGCAACGGATCGCTGAGACCCGCGGGATTCGGGGGAACGGCGCCCGGCGCGCTAGACTGTGATCTGATCAGGTGGACCATCTGTCGGGACCGTGCGCGCTCAGGCGCCGGGCGGTCCACGGGGATGGCACACGAGGGGCAGGGATGAGCACCACGAGCCTTCGCACCTGCGTGGGGTGTCGCACCGTGACGTCCCCCGATCAACTCGTCCGCGTGACGACGGAGAGCACCGCAGCCGGCCCCCGGGTCGTTGCGGATCTCCGCCGCCAGTTGGGAGGCCGTGGGGCCTGGGTGCACGCCACCCCCCGCTGCGTCGACCTCGCGATCCGGAAACGGGCCTTCAACCGCTCGTTCCGCACCGCGGTCAGCGCGCAGGACCTCATGGAACAGCTCCGCGTGCTCCTGCCCGTGCAGGAGGACGAACACCAGGAAAGCGAGTCAGAAGACCATGGAAAACCGATGAGTGCCGGCCGATGAGTACCTCCACGTACTCACCCCGCAGCCGTGCAGGACACCCGCGCACCGCGCTCGTGTCCGGCGGCGGCTTCAACGGAAGATAAACGGTTCGTACCTGTTTCGGTGCGGACCGAGACAGGAGAACAGTGGCCAAGCCCCGTGTCCACGAGCTCGCGAAAGAGCTCGGAATCACGTCCAAGGAAGCAATTTCCAAACTTCAGGAACTCGGTGAGTTCGTCCGTGGCGCATCGTCCACGGTCGAGCCGCCCGTAGCCAAGAAGCTGCGCACCGCGTTCCCCGCCGGCGGCGACAGCGCCGCGGCGTCCAAGCCCGCGGCCAAGGCCCCCTCCCAGGGTGCCAAGAAGCCCGCGGCCCCGGGCCCGAAGCCCGGCGCCAAGGCACCCGCCAAGCCCGGCGCGTCCAGCGACGCCGCACCGGCCGAGAAGCCCGCGGCGCGCGAGACCCCGAAGGCCGCCGCCCCGAAGGCCGAGGCGCCGCAGCGAACCGAGCCGGCCGCGCCGTCGTCGGAGTCCGCAACCCCCGAGGCCCCGGCGAGCAGCGCTCCCAAGCCCGCGGGCGCCACTCCCGGCCCGCGCAAGAGCCCCGCGCCCGGCGCCAAGCCGGGGCAGTCCGCTCCCCGCCCCGGGAACAACCCGTTCGCCTCGCAGCAGGGGATGGGCCGTTCCGAGGGCGGCGCGCAGCGCGGCGGTCCTCGTCCGGGTGGCCAGCAGCGCTCCGCCAAGCCCGGTGCACCGCGCCCCGGCAACAACCCGTTCGCAGCCCAGCAGGGCATGCGCTCGGCCAACTCCGGTCAGGGCGGGCCCCGTCCGGGCGGTCCGCGCCCCGGAGGCCCCCGTCCCGCGCAGTCGGGCCAGGGCGGTCCGCGTCCCGGTGCGCCTCGCACGGGCGCTCCCCGTCAGGGCCAGGGCGGCCCCCGTCCCGGTGGTCCTCGCCCCTCGCCGAACATGATGCCCGGCCAGACCACGAGCGTGGCGCCGATCGGCAGCCGTCCGGCTCCGGGCAGCGGCCCGCGCCGCGGTGGCGGCGGTCCCGGTGGCGGACCCGGTGGCGGCGGCGGATTCCGCGGTCGCGGCGGTCGTGGCGGCACCCAGGGTGCCTTCGGCCGCGGCGGTGCCCGTGGCAAGCACCGCAAGTCGAAGCGGGCGAAGCGCCAGGAGCTCGAGCAGATGAGCGCACCCGCCGTCGGCGGTGTGTCGGTGCCCCACGGCGACGGCAGCACGGTTGTGCGCCTGCGCCGCGGTGCCTCGCTCATGGACTTCGCGGAGAAGATCAACGCCAACCCGGCGTCGCTCGTGACCGTCCTCATCCACCTGGGTGAGATGGCCACGCAGACCCAGTCCCTGGACGAGGAGACCTTCCAGCTCCTCGGTGCCGAGCTCGGCTACCAGATCCAGGTGGTCTCCCCGGAGGACGAGGAGCGCGAGCTGCTCGAGTCCTTCGACATCGACCTCGAGGCCGAGCTGGAGGCCGAGGGCGAGGACGTCCTCGCCCCGCGTCCCCCGGTGGTCACCGTCATGGGCCACGTGGACCACGGCAAGACCCGTCTGCTGGACGCGATCCGGAACACCAAGGTGATCGAGGGCGAGGCCGGTGGCATCACCCAGCACATCGGTGCGTACCAGATCTCCACCGAGGTGGACGACCAGGAGCGCCTGATCACGTTCATCGACACCCCGGGTCACGAGGCGTTCACCGCCATGCGTGCCCGTGGTGCGCAGGTCACGGACATCGCCGTGCTGGTGGTCGCCGCGGACGACGGCGTCATGCCGCAGACCGTGGAGGCGCTGAACCACGCGCAGGCGGCCAACGTGCCGATCGTGGTGGCCGTGAACAAGGTGGACAAGCCGGACGCGAACCCGGAGAAGATCCGCGGCCAGCTCACCGAGTACGGTCTCGTGCCGGAGGAGTACGGCGGCGACACCATGTTCGTGGACGTCTCCGCCCGCGAGAACCTCAACATCGACGACCTGCTGGACGCGATCGTGCTGACCGCGGACGGTGCACTGGAGCTGCAGGCCAACCCGGACAAGAACGCCCGCGGTGTGGCCATCGAGGCCAACCTGGACAAGGGACGCGGTGCCGTGTGCACCGTGCTGGTCCAGTCCGGCACGCTGAAGGTCGGCGACTCGATCGTCGCCGGCGCGGCGTACGGCCGTGTCCGCGCGATGTTCGACGAGATGGGCCGCACCGTGGAGGCGGCCACGCCGTCCCGTCCGGTGCAGGTGCTGGGTCTGTCCACCGTGCCGCGCGCCGGTGACACCTTCCTGGCCACCCAGGAGGAGCGCACCGCCCGCCAGATCGCCGAGAAGCGTGAGGCTGCGGACCGCAACGCCCAGCTGGCCAAGCGTCGCAAGCGCATCACGCTGGAGTCCTTCGACGAGGCCGTGGCCGAGGGCAAGATCGACACCCTCAACCTCATCATCAAGGGCGACGTGTCCGGTGCCGTGGAGGCGCTCGAGGACTCGCTGCTCAAGATCGACGTGGGCGAGGAGGTCCAGCTGCGCGTCATCCACCGCGGCGTGGGCGCCATCACGCAGAACGACGTGAACCTGGCCACGGTGGACAACGCCGTGATCATCGGCTTCAACGTCCGCCCGGCGGAGCGCGTCACGGAGCTCGCGGACCGCGAGGGTGTGGAGATGAAGTTCTACTCGGTCATCTACAACGCCATCGACGAGGTCGAGAGCGCGCTCAAGGGCATGCTCAAGCCGGAGTACGAGGAGGTGGAGCTCGGCACCGCCGAGATCCGCGAGGTGTTCCGCTCCTCCAAGTGGGGCAACATCGCCGGTGCCTACATCACCAAGGGCATCGTCCGCCGCAACGGCAAGGCCCGCCTGGTGCGCGACGGCAACGTGGTGCAGGACAACCTCACCATCGACTCGCTGCGCCGCTTCAAGGACGACGCCACCGAGGTCCGCGAGGGCTACGAGTGCGGTATCGGGCTCGGCTCCTTCAACGACATCCACGAAGGTGACATCATCGAGACCTGGGAGATGCGCGAGAAGCCGCGCGACTGACAGGCTCCACCGGCCGGGGCGCTCCTCGCGGGGCGCCGCGGCCGGTGCGCACGACAGCGTGACCGGATGCCCGGGGACTCCTCGCAGAGGCCCCGGGCATCCGCCCGCACCGCGGTGCGTTCCCGACGCGCCGCTCCGGGCGGACCCGCTCCGGCGGTTCCGCCCCCCGACTTCGGCGGCGCGCCGCGCCGCCCGCACACGAGGAGTTCCACCATGGCCGACGCCGCACGCGCCGCACGACTGGCCGATCGCATCAAGGTGATCGTGGCCCAGGCTCTCGAACGCAGGATCAAGGACCCCCGGCTGGGTTTCGTGACCGTGACCGACGCCCGGGTGACCAACGACCTCCAGCACGCCACGCTCTACTACACGGTCTACGGGGACGAGGAGCAGCGTGAGGAGACGGCCCGCGCGCTGGAGTCCGCCAAGGGCATCCTGCGCTCCGAGGTGGGCAAGAACATCACCGCGCGGCTGACCCCCACGCTCACGTTCGTGGCGGACGAGATCCCCGCGGACGCCGCCCGGTTGGAGACCCTGCTGCGCTCGGCCCGTGAGAAGGACGCCCAGGTGGCGGCCCAGGCAGAGGGCGCCCAGTACGCGGCGGGGGAGGACGCCTACCGCACACCGTCCGACGAGGACGACGCCGAGGGCCCCCGCAGCACTCCGCAGGTCTGAGCGCGGTGGGCGCGCGAGAGGACGTCCCCACCCCGGCCCCGTCCCTTCCGAGGGTCCCGGGGCTCGTGGTCGTGGACAAGCCGCTGGGCTGGACCTCGCACGACGTCGTCGCGCGCATGCGCCGACTGGCGGGGACCCGGAAGGTGGGTCACGCCGGGACACTGGACCCGGCGGCGTCGGGCGTGCTGGTGATCGGTGTGGAGAAGGCCACCAAGCTGCTCACCTGGGTCACCGGCACGGACAAGACCTACCGCGCCGGCATCCGTCTGGGGGCTGCCACCGTGACCGACGACGCCGAGGGCGACGTCACGCGCACGGCGGACCCCGAGCTGCTGGCCGGGATCACGGACGAGCAGGTCATGGCCGCCGTGGCGCGGCTCACGGGCGAGATCCAGCAGGTCCCCTCCGCGGTGAGCGCGATCAAGGTGGACGGTCAGCGCTCCTACGCGAGGGTGCGCAGCGGAGAGGACGTGCAGCTGCCGGCCCGCCCGGTCACGGTGTCCCGGTTCGAGGTGCACTCGATCCGCCGCGCGGAGTCCGCAGCGGGCGACGGCCCCGGGGCGCCCAGGGCCATCGACGTGGACGCGACCGTGACGTGCTCCTCCGGAACGTACGTCCGCGCGCTCGCCCGGGACCTGGGGGAGGACCTCGGCGTGGGCGGACACCTCACGGCGCTGCGGCGCACCCGCGTGGGATCCTTCACGCTGGACTCCGCCCACACGCTGGAGGAGCTCACGGAACAGGTGCGCTCCGGTGCCACGGTGACCACGCTGGCCATTGCCGACGCCGCGCGGAAGCTCTTCCCGGTGCGCGAGCTCACGGCCACGGAGGCCACGGACCTCTCCCACGGCCGTCGCATCCCGGCCTCCAGGACTCCCCGCCACGACGCCGCCCGGGGAGCCGCGGAGACTCCCGTCGCGTGCTTCGCGCCGGACGGGACGCTCGTGGCCCTGGCCGAGAACCGGGGGAGTGCGGAGCAGCGCTACACGACCTCGGTGCTGGGGATCACTGCGGGGACCACGTTCTCCGAGCCGGCACCACGGGAGACACCCGGGGCGGCGGAACACTCCGTGCAGCCGCACGCCGTTGCCGACCAGGCCCCCGGGACCCCGGGTGAGGACCGGGGGAGCGGAGCCACCACGGAAGACACGGACACGACACACGGAGAGCGGGCGGACGACTGATGCTGTGGGGATACGACGGGTGGTTCTGGGCCGCGGTGGTCCTCGGTGTGCTCTCCTGCGTGGTCTGCCTCGTGCAGGCACTGCGAGGTCGGGCACCGGACGACTTCTCCCAGGGCTCGGTGCTGGTCCTCGAGGCGTTCCTGCTGGTGTACTGCGTGGGCTCGCTGCTGCTGCCGGTCCTCGGCCCCTCGGCCTCCGGCAGCGTGCTGGAGTACTGGGGGTACCTCCTCACCGCGCTGCTGATTCCGGCGGGCACGTTCGTGTGGTCCCTCGTGGAGCGGTCCCGGTGGTCCACGCTGATCCTCGCGGCCGCGGGCCCCGTGGTGATCGTGATGGTCTACCGCATGAACTACATCTGGTACTACCAGTGACCCCTGGCGCGCCCGCACCCCAGCACTTCACGGAAGGACAGACGATGGACCGCGAGACCTCGCACAGCACCCTGCAGCAGCGCTTCGGCCGCCGCTCGGGTGCCCGGCGGCACGACCGCAAGAGCACCGGCTTCGGCCGCGTGCTGATCGTGGTCTACTGGGTCTTCTCCCTCTCCGCGGGTGTCCGCTCGCTGTACCAGCTGGCCACCGAGTTCAGCCTGGCGCCCCTGGCGATCCTGCTGTCCACGTTCTCCGCCGCCGTGTACGTGGTGGCCACGATCGCCCTGTCCCGTTCCGGCGCGCGCTGGCACCGCGTGGCCACCGCCGCGGTGCTCGTGGAGCTCGTGGGCGTGCTCGGCGTGGGACTGCTGAGCGTCCTGCACCCCGAGCTGTTCCCCAAGGCCAGCGTGTGGTCCGACTTCGGCGCGGGGTACGGCTACATCCCCCTCGTGCTCCCCGTGGTGGGGCTCGCGTGGCTCTGGGTGACGCGGCCGTCCCGCGCGGAGCGGTAGGCTCTACGAGATGCGCCACCAGCCGAGAAGACATCGAGGAGAGCTGTGATTCGCTGGAGAAGCCTGGACGAGGTCACGCCTGGATTCGGTCCCTCCGTGGTGAGCATCGGCAACTTCGACGGTGTCCACCGGGGCCACCAGGAGGTCTTCACCCGGCTCCTGGACACCGCCCGGCGGCGTGAGGCGCACTCGGTGGTGGTCACGTTTGACCCGCACCCCGCGCTGGTGCACCGTCCGGAGTCCCACCCCGGCCTCATCATGGGCCTCGAGGACAAGCTCGACGCGCTCGAGCAGACCGGTGTGGACGCCGTGCTCGTCCTGCCGTACAGCCTGGAGTTCTCCGAGCTCGGCCCCGAGGAGTTCCTCGTGGACTACCTCGTGAACCCGTTGCGCATGGTCTCCCTGGTCATCGGCTCCGACGTCCGGCTGGGCCGGGACAACTCGGGGGACCTCACCGCCATCCGCGAGCTGGGACACCAGCACGGCTTCGACGTGGTGGTCGTGGAGGACGTTCCCGGAACCCCCGTGGCAGCGGACGCCGATGACACGGACGGTTCCGCGCCACGCCGAGAGGATCGGCGCTGCTCGTCCACCTGGGTTCGCTCGTGCCTGGAGGCGGGTGACATCACGGGTGCCGCCCAGCTGCTCGGTCGGCCCCACCGCATGCGTGGCGAGGTGGTCCACGGTGCGGCCCGTGGCCGGCAGCTCGGCTTTCCCACCGCCAACCTGGCCCCGGAGGCCACGGGCTTCATCCCCGCGGACGGTGTCTACGCCGGGTGGCTCGTGGACCAGGAGGGCGCCCGGTGGCCCACCGCGATCTCCGTGGGGTCCAACCCCACGTTCGAGGGCGTCACCCGTCAGGTCGAGGCCCACGTGATCGACCGCCCCGAGGAGGCCGTGGAGGACTTTGACCTCTACGGGCAGACCGTGGTGGTCGAGTTCGTGGAACGGCTGCGCGGCATGGTGGCCTACCGGGGAGTGGACGCCCTCGTGCTGCAGATGCGCGACGACGTCAGACGCACGCGCGACATCCTGCGCGAACAGCGGCAGACGGGGGAGCGCACCGCGGACTGACGGCTCCGACGCCGCAGGGATCGGCGGCCCGACCGCTCCCGGCGCACGTGCCCGCGCTGCGCCGCGCCGCACGGCTCCCATGCTGCGCCCACGTGCCGTGGCCCGGGGCGTCGTCGGCCCGGGCGCGGCAGGGGTCGTGCAACACGCCTGACCGCCGGTGCCGTCTCTGTCGAGCACCGGCCGCGGGGAGATGACCCCGCGGCCGGTGGACTCACATCTCCTCGTGCACCGCCGGATCGAATCCGGACCCGCTGATCCCGGTGTGCATCATGCGCAACCGCTCCATCTGCTCGTCCGTGAGCTCCCAGCCGAACACGTCGATGTTCTCGGCCATCCGCTCCGGGTTGGAGGACTTGGGGATCGGCACGATGCCGGACTGCACGTGCCAGCGCAGCACCACCTGGGCGGGAGTGCGTCCCTGCCGACGCCCGATCTCCGCGAGCCACTCGTCCTGCAGCAGGTCGGTCTTGCGGCCCAGCGGGGACCACGCCTGCGTGAGGATGCGGTGCTCCTCGTGGAACCGGCGCAGAGCCTCCTGCTGGTACTGCGGGTGCAGCTCCACCTGGTTCACCACGGGCATCTCCCCGGTCTCCCGCTCGAGCCGCAGCAGGTGCTCCGGCAGGAAGTTGGACACACCCACGGAGCGCACGAGGCCCTCGTCCCGCGCGGCCAGCATCTCCTGCCAGGTCTGCACGTACTGGTCCACGCCCGGATTGGGCCAGTGGATCAGGTACAGGTCCAGGTGGTCGGTGCCCAGACGTGTGAGGGTCTCCTCGAGCGAGCGGCGCACGCTCGCCCGGCCGTGGTCGCGTCCGGGAATCTTGGAGGTCAGGAACAGATCGTCCCGGGGAATGCCGCTGTGGCGGATGCCCTGGCCCACGCCGCGCTCGTTGCCGTAGTTCACCGCGGTGTCGATGAGCCTGTAGCCGCGCCACAGGGCCTCCGGGATCAGGGCCTCCGCCTCGGCGTCGTCCATGGGGTACGTGCCGAAGCCCAGCTGCGGGATCTCGTGGCCGTCCCGCATCACGTGGGGGGCCACCTCCGGCGCGGTGTCCCGGAGGTCCTGGGTCTTGTCCTTGCTCATGCGTTCCTCGTCTTCCTCGATGCCTGTCTGGTCTGGTGCACTGCTCTCACCGGACAGTATCCCCGGTGATCCTGGATTCACGCCCGGTCGGCGCCCTCGAGCGCGGGCAGCACCCGCAGCACAGCCCGGGCGCTGATCCGTGCGACCACGTCCAGCTCCAGGTGGAACTGCTGGTCGGCCGCGGGGCCGCACAGGTCGGAGATGCTGCGCACCGCGAGGAACGGGGTCCCGTGGCCCGTGCACACCTGCGCCAGGGCGGTGGTCTCCATGTCGGTGCTCAGCGCCTCGGGGAAGACGTCACGGGTGGCCCCCACGTTCTCGGCGGTGACGAACGAGCCGCCGGAGAGCATGGTGCCGCGCCACAGCTGCCGTCCCTCCTCCGCGGTGAGGCGCTCCGCCGCGGTCACGAGGGGCTCGGCGGCGGTGAAGGACTCGGGCATCCCGGGCACCTGCCCCGGGGCGTACCCGAAGGCGGTCGCGTCCGCGTCCGCGTAGCGGAACTGCGTCCCGACCACGAGGTCGCCCACGTTCACGTCCGCGCGCAGCCCGCCGCAGGACCCCGCGGACACGACGGCGCTCGGCTCGAACCGCTCGAGGGCGGACGTCAGCGCCGAGGCCGCGTTGACCAGCCCGATGCCCGTGCGGACCAGGAGCACGGGCCCGCCCTCCAGCTCCAGGGCGTGCAGCTGCGCGCCTCCCACCTGCTGGGGGATCGAGCAGCGGGCCGTGGCGAGGTCGAGGAAGGGCTGCGCCTCCTCGGCCATGGCGACCACCACGGCGGGTGCGCCCACGCAGGCGGCGAACAGGGCGGCGTCGTCGGACGTGTCTGTGCTGTGCATGCCACCATTGTCCCAGTCCGCTCGGACACGCACGCCAGGGGAGCGGTGCGGTGCTCCGCGGCGGCATCGGCTAGGATGGTCAACGGTCTGACTGCGGTCCGTGGCGGTCGGGCCCCGGGGCACGCCCCGGACCCCGGGCGGGAATCTCACGCACCGGGCGGTCACGGTACTGACTCTAGGAGTTACCCATGGCACTGGATGCCGCTGTCAAGAACCAGATCATCACCGAGTACGCCACCCACGAGGGCGACACCGGTTCACCCGAGGTGCAGATCGCCGTTCTGTCTCGCCGGATCTCCGATCTGACCGAGCACCTGAAGATGCACAAGCACGACCACCACACCCGTCGCGGCCTCATGGCCCTGGTGGGACGCCGTCGTCGCATGCTTGACTACCTGCGTCGCACTGACATCGCCCGCTACCGTGCGCTCATCGAGCGCCTCGGCCTGCGCAAGTGATGTGAGTCCCGGCGATTCCCCGCCCTCCCCACCGGGAGCGCGGGGAATCACCACACCCGGCGCTGTCCGTGACGGACACCGCCGCGGCCCGCGGTGACGCGAGCCGACCGGGTCCACAGGACCCGCAACCACAGAACCAACCATCAGACTGTGCAGCCCGCCGCATGTCGCGGTCCTCGACAGTGGCCTTCGCAACGCGGGAGCGGTGCGAGCGCCTCGATCGAAGACCGGTGTGTCGCGCGGATTGCGCACCACGAAGAAACGGAGGTGACCCGTGGAGGGTCCCGAGATCCAGAGTGCAGAAGCCGTCATCGACAACGGCTCCTACGGACAGCGCGTCGTGCGCTTCGAAACCGGGCGGCTCGCCCGTCAGGCCGCCGGTGCGGCCATGGTCTACATCGACGAGGAGACCTCGATGCTCTCGGCCACGGCCGTGGGCAAGCACCCCCGTGAGGGCTTCGACTTCTTCCCTCTGACGGTGGACGTCGAGGAGCGCATGTACGCCGCGGGCCGCATCCCCGGCTCGTTCTTCCGCCGCGAGGGCCGCCCGTCCACGGACGCGATCCTCACGTGCCGCCTGATCGACCGCCCGCTGCGCCCCGCGTTCGGCAAGGGCCTGCGCAACGAGGTGCAGGTGGTCGTCACCGTCATGTCCATCGCCCCGGACGAGATCTACAACACCGTGGCGATCAACGCCGCCTCCATGTCGACCACGCTCTCCGGCATGCCCTTCCAGGGCCCCGTGGGCGGTGTGCGCATGGCGCTCATGGCCGAGGAGAACGGCGGTCACCAGTGGATCGCGTTCCCCAAGCACTCGCAGCTTGAGAACGCCGTGTTCGACATGGCCGTGGCCGGGCGCGTGGTGACCACCAAGGACGGCGGCCAGGACGTCGCCATCATGATGGTCGAGGCCGAGGCCACCGACAACGCGTGGGAGCTCATCAAGGGCCAGGGCGCCGTCGCCCCGTCCGAGGAGCTCGTGGCCGAGGGCCTCGAGGCCTCCAAGCCGTTCATCAAGGCGCTGTGCGACGCCCAGGCGGACCTCGCGGCCCGCAACCGCAAGCCCGAGCTGGACCTGCCCCGCTTCGGCGGTTTCGGTGACGACGCCGCCCAGGCCGTCGAGGAGTTCGCGGGCGAGCGCATGGCCCAGGTCTACTCGATCGCCGGCAAGCAGGAGCGCGAGGCCGCCACGGACGAGCTGCACCAGTCCACGCTGGCCGAGCTCACCGGGGAGGGCAAGCCCTTCGAGGGCCGCGCGGACGAGGTCAACGGTGCCTACCAGGCCCTGACCAAGCAGACCGTGCGCCAGCGCATCCTCAAGGACAAGGTGCGCATCGACGGCCGCGGCCTCACGGACATCCGTCAGCTCAGCGCCGAGGTGGACGTGCTCCCGCGCGTGCACGGCTCCGCGCTGTTCGAGCGCGGTGAGACCCAGATCATGGGTGTCACCACGCTCAACATGCTCAAGCTGGAGCAGCAGATCGACTCGCTGTCCCCGGTGAAGAGCAAGCGCTACATCCACCACTACAACTTCCCGCCGTACTCCACGGGCGAGACCGGCCGCGTGGGTTCCCCCAAGCGCCGCGAGATCGGCCACGGCGCCCTCGCCGAGCGGGCGATCACCCCCGTGCTGCCCTCGCGCGAGGAGTTCCCCTACGCGATCCGCCAGGTCTCCGAGGCGCTGGGCTCCAACGGCTCCACCTCCATGGGCTCCGTGTGCGCCGCCACGCTGTCGCTGTTCAACGCCGGTGTGCCGCTGCGCGCCCCGGTGGCGGGCATCGCCATGGGCCTGGTCTCCGACACCGTGGACGGTGAGGTCCAGTACGCGGCCCTGACCGACATCCTCGGCGCCGAGGACGCGCTGGGCGACATGGACTTCAAGGTCGCCGGCACCTCCGAGTTCGTCACGGCCATCCAGCTGGACACCAAGCTGGACGGCATTCCCGCCTCCGTGCTGGCGTCCGCGCTGACCCAGGCCCGTGAGGCCCGCCTCTACATCCTGGACGTGCTGACCTCCGCGATCGACGCCCCGGACGAGATGAGCGAGTTCGCCCCGCGCGTGATCTCCGTGAACGTCCCCGTCTCCAAGATCGGCGAGGTCATCGGCCCCAAGGGCAAGATGATCAACCAGATCCAGGAGGACACCGGCACGGACATCTCCATCGAGGACGACGGCACCGTGTACATCGGTGCCACCGACGGGCCCTCCGCCGAGGCCGCGCGCTCGGCGATCAACGCGATCGCCAACCCGCAGGTCCCGGAGGTGGGCGAGCGCTACCTGGGCACCGTGGTCAAGACCACCACGTTCGGTGCGTTCGTGTCCCTCACCCCGGGCAAGGACGGTCTGCTGCACATCTCCGAGATGCGCAAGCTCAACGACGACAAGCGCGTCAACGAGGTGGACGACGTCCTGTCCGTGGGCCAGAAGGTCCAGGTGGAGATCACCAAGGTGGACGACCGCGGCAAGCTGTCGCTCGCCCCGGTGGTGGCCGGATCCGACTCGGACGCCGCGTCCGAGGACGAGAACTGAGCAGAGGTCACCCGCACCAGATGACGGTTGTTCACCTTCCCCTGAAGGCGGGCGGTCCCGAGGAGCACGGGTCCCCGGAGGACGCCCGCCTTCGGGCGTATCCAGACACGGACCCGGCCAGAGGCTTCACCCACACGGTTCACGACGACGCCGACGGCGCGGTCATCATGCGCACGGTCCTGCCGTGCGGCACCCGCGTGCTCACGGAGAAGATGCCCGGGCAGCGCTCGGTGTCCGTGGGGTTCTGGGTGAGTCTGGGCTCCCGGGACGAGGCCCCGGGCATGCTGGGCTCCACCCACTTCCTGGAGCACCTGCTGTTCAAGGGCACGGCCCGGCGCAGCTCCCTGGAGATCGCCGAGGCCTTCGACCGAGTGGGCGGAGAGTCCAACGCGTTCACGTCCCACGAGCACACGTGCTACCACGCCCGGGTGCTCTCTGAGGCGCTGCCCATGGCCGTGGACGTCCTCGCGGACATGTTCACGGGCGCGGTGCTGGACCCCGAGGAGTTCGACCGCGAGCGCGGCGTGATCCTCGAGGAGATCGCCATGGACCGGGACGACCCCACGGACTTCGCGTTCGAGCAGTTCACCGAGCAGGTCTTCCACGGCTCCCCGCTGGCGCGTCCGATCGCGGGCACGCCCGAGGAGATCCGCAGCGTGGCCCGGGACGCGGTGTGGGAGCACTACCGCGGGGCCTACCGGCCCGAGAACCTGGTGGTCACGGTAGCGGGCGGGCTCGAGCACGAGAACGTGGTCCAGCTGGTCCGCGAGTCGCTGGCCCGGGCGGGTTGGGATCCGGACACCGCCGGGGGAGCGGGCGCGCGCCGCCCCACCACCCCCGCGCTGCTGACGCCGCTCACGGGCACCCGCGCGCTGAACAGACCGGTGGAGCAGGCCAACGTGGTGCTGGGCGGGGCCGGGCTGCAGTCCGGCGACGAGCGTCGTTTCACCATGACCGTGCTCAACGCGGCCCTGGGCGGCGGCATGTCCTCCCGGCTGTTCCACACCATCCGCGAGCAGAAGGGTCTGGCGTACTCCACGTTCTCGTTCTCCGGCTCGTACTCGGACGCCGGGTTCTTCGGCATGTACGCCGGCTGCACGGCGGACCGCGTGGACCGGGTCACCGGGCTGATGCGGGACGAGCTGGACCGCCTGGCCCAGGACGGCATGGACGCCGCGGAGCTCGCCAAGGTGGAGGGCCAGCTCAGCGGGGCCACCGTCCTCGCCCTGGAGGACACGGGCTCGCGGATGTCCCGGCTGGGTTCCGCGGAGCTCAAGACCGGGGTGTTCATGGACCTGGACGAGTCCCTGCGGCGGATCCGCGCGGTCACGTCCCAGGACGTCCAGCAGCTCGCGGCGGATCTCGGCGCGGACGCGACCGTCCGCACGGTGGTGGGACCCGGCGTCGCCCGGGAACCGCAGGAATGAGGGGAACGGACATGGCAGAACCGATCCGGGTGGCCGTCCTCGGCCGCGACGGCCGCATGGGCTCCGAGGCGGTGCGCGCCGTCGACGCCGCCCCGGACCTCGAGCTGGTCGCAGCACTTGGCCGCGGGGACGGTCTGGAGCAGCTGCTCGAGTCCCGCGCGGAGGTGGTCGTGGACCTCACGGTTCCGGCCGCCACGCGGGAGAACGTGCGCTTCGCGGTGTCCCACGGGCTGCATGCGGTCGTGGGCACCACGGGCTGGGACCGGGCCGCCCTGGACGAGCTCGAGGCCCAGCTCGCCGAGTCCACCGCAACCGGGGTGCTGATCGCCCCGAACTTCGCGGTGGGGGCGGTGCTGGCCATGAAGTTCTCGGAGCTGGCAGCACGGTTCTTCGACTCCGTCGAGGTCGTGGAGCTGCACCACCCGCGCAAGCTCGACGCGCCGTCGGGCACCGCGGCCCGGACCGCCGCCCTCGTGGCCGCGGCCCGCCAACGGGCGGGTGTGGGAGCCTCCCCGGACGCCACGGAGTCCGATCCGCACGGCGCACGCGGTGCGGTGGTGGACGGCGTGCACGTGCACTCCGTGCGGCTGCAGGGTCTGGTGGCCCACCAGGAGACCCTGCTGGGAAACACGGGGGAGCAGCTCACCGTGCGCCACGACTCCTTCGACCGCGCCTCGTTCATGAGCGGTGTGCTGCTGGGGATCCGCCGGGTGGCGGAGCACCCCGGGCTCACACACGGTCTGGACGGCTACATGGATCTCGGACTGTGAGCCGGGCAACGGGGCGCAGCGGGCTGCGCTGGTGGGCCGCACTGGCCATCCTGCTGCTGGTCCTCACCGTCCTGCTGCTGCCCATCCCGTCCGTGTCCAAGGTGTGGATCATCGCCGTGCTGGTCTTCGCGGGCGTGTTCACAGTGCTCGAGGCCGGGTCCATGGGGCGCGCCCTCGCCGCGCTCATGATCGCCCTGCTGACCCTCTACCTGGGGGTGTCCTTCCAGCGGGCCTGGCTGCTGCTGGGCACCGAGGGCTGGGTGCCCAAGCTGCTGGGGCTCGCCATGGTCGTGATCCCCGCAGTGGGGACGTGGGCCATGGTGCGGGAGATCCTCTTCGGGGCCCGTACCGCGCGGCTGGGGCGCGAGCTCGCGGCCCGCGGCGAACTGCCGGCCGACGAGCTGCCCCGCACACCGTCGGGACGCTACGTGCGCGCCGCCGCGGACGAGCACTTCGACGCGGTGCGGCGGGAGGTCGAGGCGAGCCCTGAGGACTGGGGCGGGTGGTACCGCCTGGGCCTGGCCTACTCGGCCAGCGGTGACAGCCGCCGGGCCCGGGGCGCCATGCGCACGGCGATCGCCCTGCACCGGGGGGCGGACCCCGAGACGGCGCTCGCGCGGTCCGGGCGGTAACCTGTGGGCATGACACACGAGAGCTTCCCCGCGCCCACGGACCGTCCCGCGCCCCTGTTCGGGACCCTGCTCACCGCCATGGTCACGGTCTTCCACGAGGACCGCTCCGTGGACCTCGAGGCCACCGCGGCCCTCGCCGTGCAGCTCGTGGACGACGGCTGCGACGGCCTGGTGGTGTGCGGCACCACGGGGGAGTACTCGACCATGACGGACAAGGAGAACCTCTCGGTGTTCCGCGCCGTCAAGGACGCCGTGGGCGGCCGGGTGCCGCTTCTGGCGGGCACGGGCTCGAACGACACCGAGCACTCCCGGTACCTCTGCCTCGAGGCGGAGAAGATCGGGATGGACGGTCTGCTCGTGGTCACCCCGTACTACAACAAGCCCACCCAGGCCGGTGTGGAGGCCCACTTCCGCTCGCTCGCGGACTCCGTGGACACGCCCATCATGATGTACGACATCCCAGGCCGCTCCGGGATCCCCATCGAGCCCGAGACCATGATCTCGCTCGCGTCCCACCCGAACCTTGTGGCGGTCAAGGACGCCAAGGCGGACTTCGTCGCCGCGTCCCGCGTCATGGCGGAGACGGACCTCGTGTTCTACTCCGGCGACGACGGTCTCACCCTGCCGTGGATGGCGATCGGCGCGGCCGGGCTCGTGGGCGTGACCACCCACGTGGACACCGCGCGCTACCGCCGCATGATCGACGCCGTGCTGGCCTCGGACCTCGAGACCGCCCGCAGGCTCAACGCGGAGCTGCTGCCCCTCGTGCGCGCCACCATGACGCGCGTGCCCGGGGCCGTGGCCGCCAAGACCATTCTTCAGTGGCAGGACCGCCTGCCGAACGCCGTGGTGCGCCTGCCGCACGTGGCACCCACGCACACCGAGCTGGAGCAGATCCGTGCGGATCTGAGCACGTCGGTGATTGCGGACTCTCTGACCAACTAGCAATGAAAGGGGTCTCATGACCCAGTGGAACTCTTCCGATCTCGCTGAACCCCCCGCCCTGGCCAAGGACACGCTCCGCGTGGTCCCCCTGGGGGGGCTGGGAGAGGTCGGCCGGAACATGACCGTGTTCGAGATCAACGGGCAGCTGCTCGTGGTGGACTGCGGTGTGCTCTTCCCCGAGGAGACCCAGCCCGGCGTGGATCTCATCCTCCCGGACATCAACAACATCCGGGACCGCGTGGACGACATCGTGGCGATCGTGCTCACGCACGGCCACGAGGACCACATCGGCGCCGTCCCGTACCTGCTCAAGCGCCGCCCGGACATCCCCGTGATCGGCTCCCAGCTCACCCTCGCGCTGATCGAGGCCAAGCTCCAGGAGCACCGCATCAAGCCGTTCACCATGGCCGTGCGCGAGGGCCAGGTGGAGCGCCTCGGCGAGTTCGAGTGCGAGTTCGTGGCCGTGAACCACTCCATCCCGGACGCCCTGGCCGTGTTCCTGCGCACCAAGGCCGGCACCGTGCTGCACACGGGTGACTTCAAGATGGACCAGCTGCCCCTGGACGGGCGCATCACGGACCTGCGCCACTTCGCACGCCTGGGCGAGGAGGGCGTGGACCTCTTCCTCACGGACTCCACGAACTCCGAGGTCCCGGGGTTCATCCCCTCCGAGAAGGCGATCGGTCCCGTGCTCGCGGACGTGGTCTCGCGAGCCAAGCAGCGCGTGATCGTGGCCTCGTTCTCCTCCCACGTGCACCGCGTGCAGCAGGTGCTCGACGCCGCCGTGGCCAGCGGTCGCAAGGTCGTCCTCATGGGCCGCTCCATGATCCGCAACATGGCGATCGCGGAGAAGCTCGGCTACCTGGACGTCCCGCCGAACGTGCTCGTGGACCAGAAGAAGGTCGGGGACTACCCGGACGACAAGATCGTCATCATGTGCACCGGCTCCCAGGGCGAGCCCATGGCCGCGCTGTCCCGCATGGCCAACGGGGACCACAAGGTGCAGGTCAACGCGGGGGACACCGTGATCCTCGCGTCGTCGCTGATCCCCGGCAACGAGAACTCCGTGTTCCGCGTGATCAACGGCCTCATGCGCCTGGGCGCGAACGTGGTGCACAAGGGCAACGCCAAGGTCCACGTCTCCGGCCACGCGGGTGCCGGCGAGCTGCTCTACTGCTACAACATCGTGGAGCCCGAGTACGTCATGCCGGTGCACGGCGAGATCCGGCACCTGATCGCCAACGGCGAGCTGGCGCGGGAGACCGGCGTGCCGGACGACCACGTCATCCTCGCCGAGAACGGCACCGTGGTGGACATGCACGCCGGGAAGGTGAAGATCACCGGCCAGGTGGAGTGCGGCTTCATCTACGTGGACGGCTCCTCCGTGGGGGAGATCACGGACGCGGATCTCAAGGACCGCATGACCCTCGGTGAGGAGGGCTTCATCTCGGTGGTGACCGTCGTGAACCGGGACACGGGCAAGATCGTCTCCGGCCCGGACATCCACGCCCGCGGCGTGGCCGAGGAGGGCAAGGTCTTCAACGAGATCCGCCCCAAGGTGGCCGCGGCCCTCGAGGACGCCCTGAGCGAGAGCGGCAAGAACCACACCGCCCACCAGCTGCAGCAGATCGTGCGCCGCACCGTGGGCTCGTGGGTCTCCCGCAGACTGCGTCGCAAGCCCATGATCGTGCCGGTGGTCGTGGAGGCCTGACGCCCCCGCGCCCCGCACGCACCCCACGGCCCGTCCGGTCACCCGACCGGACGGGCCGTCGTGCGTCCGGGTACCCTGGAGCAATGGCGTCACGAACTACCCCCGCGCGCTCGTCGAAGACCACCAGCCGGTCCAAGGCCCCCGCACGGTCCCCCAAGAACGGCAAGAAGACCCCGGCACGCACCACGCCCGCGGGGCCCTCTGCCGGCACCACGGCGCTGCGCGCCGTGGTGGGGGCGTGGTCCGGGGCCGGTCACGTGGTGGGCGCCGCCGTGCGTCGCGTGGGCACGCTGCGCACGGACATCGCCCCCGAGCAGCGCCGCGACGGCGGAGCGCTCGTGTGGCTCGTGCTCGCTGTGCTGATCGCTGCGGTGGAGTGGTGGAACCTGCGCGGCGTGGACTTCGCCCCGATCGCGGTTCCGGCCTCGTGGGTGCACTCCGTGGTCGGCGGCACGTTCGGCTTCATGGCCCTGGTGCTCCCCATCTTCTGCTTCTGCTTCGCCATCCGGGTGTTCCGCCACCCGGAGCCCACGCAGGCCAACAACCGCGTGGCGATCGGCCTGCTGGCCCTCACCGTCGCAGGTTCCGGCACCGCCCACCTCGCGGGGGGCTCCCCGGACCTCGGCGACGGCTTCGAGGCCGTGTGGCGCGCCGGCGGCTTCGTGGGCTTCCTCGCCGCAGATCCGCTGTCCTCGCTCATCACCCCGTGGGGAGCGCTCGCCGTCTTCGTCCTGCTGGCAGTCCTGGCACTGCTGGTGATGACCGCCACACCCGTGGGGGAGATCGGCCCGCGCCTGCGCGAGCTCTACCGCCGTCTGACCGGTCAGACCGAACCCCGCACCACGGACCTCTCGGCGCCCGAGCACGACCGCTCGTACCTGGATCCCGCGCCCGCACGCGGTTCCAAGCGCGCGTCCCGGGCGGAGAAGCGCCGGCAGCGTCAGGACCTCGACCGCTACGACGGGGACGAGGCCTTCGAACGCGCCGTGGTGGACGAGGCCAACCGCCGGGAGGCGCGCGGTGCCGCGGCCACGAGCGTGTTCGACGTGGGATCCCACACCGCAGAGCCGACCGCCCGCCGCGCCGGTTCCTCCGGCACCCGCGCGGGCACGGCGGCGTCGGGCTCCAGCGCCGCGGACTCCCAGGCCACCGAGGTCGTGCCGAGCCCTGAGCCCGGGCCGCGCCCCGGCGAGAAGCGCCCCACGCGTTCCCAGCGGGAGGCCCAGAAGCTGCGCGAGGAGCAGGGGATCACGCCCGCCGCGGACACCGCGGCGGCCTCGGACGCCCCCGCGCTCGACGTCACGGCCGAGGCCGACGCCGCGCGTACCCACACGCCCAGCACGCCCATCCCCGCCCGGTCCGAGCAGCTCAAGCTCGCGGGCGACATCGCCTACAGCCTCCCGCCCGTCGCGGACCTCGTGCAGGGCCCGCCCGCCAAGGAGCGCTCCGAGGCCAACGACCAGGTGGTCAGCGCGCTCACCAGCGTGCTGCAGCAGTTCAAGGTGGACGCCGAGGTCACCGGCTTCTCCCGCGGGCCCACGGTCACGCGCTACGAGATCGAGCTGGGCTCGGGCACCAAGGTGGAGCGTGTCACGGCGCTGTCCAAGAACATCGCCTACGCGGTGGCCTCCGCGGACGTGCGCATCCTCTCGCCGATCCCCGGCAAGTCCGCGATCGGCATCGAGATCCCCAACACGGACCGCGAGACCGTGGCACTGGGGGACGTGCTGCGCTCCCAGAAGGCCCGCGCGTCCGAGCACCCCATGGTCATGGGCGTGGGCAAGGACGTCGAGGGCGGATTCGTGCTCGCGAACCTCGCCAAGATGCCGCACATGCTCGTGGCAGGTGCCACGGGTGCGGGCAAGTCCTCGTTCGTGAACTCGATGATCGTGTCCATCCTCATGCGATCCACCCCGGACGAGGTCCGCCTGGTGATGGTGGACCCCAAGCGCGTGGAGCTCACCGCGTACGAGGGCGTGCCCCACCTGATCACGCCCATCATCACCAACCCCAAGAAGGCCGCCGAGGCCCTGCAGTGGGTGGTGCGGGAGATGGACGCGCGCTACGACGACCTCTCGCACTTCGGGTACAAGCACATCGACGACTTCAACAAGGCCGTGCGCAACGGCAAGGTGCAGCCGGAGCCCGGGTCCAAGCGGACCATCCGGCCCTACCCGTACCTGCTGGTGATCGTGGACGAGCTCGCGGACCTCATGATGGTGGCTCCGCGGGACGTGGAGGACGCGATCGTGCGCATCACCCAGCTCGCGCGTGCGGCCGGCATCCACCTGGTGCTGGCCACCCAGCGGCCCTCCGTGGACGTGGTCACCGGTCTGATCAAGGCCAACGTGCCCTCCCGCATGGCGTTCGCCACGTCCTCCGTGACGGATTCGCGCGTGGTCCTGGACCAGGCCGGCGCGGAGAAGCTGATCGGCCAGGGTGACGCCCTCTTCCTGCCGATGGGCGCCTCCAAGCCCATGCGCGTGCAGGGAGCCTGGGTCTCGGAGTCCGAGATCCACAAGGTCGTGGAGCACGTCAAGGCGCAGATGACCGTGGACTACCGGGACGACGTCGTCCAGGAGGCCCCGCAGAAGACCATCGACGAGGACATCGGGGACGACCTCGACGTCCTGCTGCAGGCCGCCGAGCTGGTCATCACCACCCAGTTCGGCTCCACGTCCATGCTGCAGCGCAAGCTGCGCGTGGGCTTCGCCAAGGCCGGGCGGCTCATGGACCTGCTCGAGTCCCGGGGAGTGGTGAGCCCGTCCGAGGGCTCCAAGGCCCGGGACGTGCTGGTCAAGCCCGACGACCTCGCCGCGACCCTCGCGCTGATCCGCGGGGAGGACCCGCCCGCGCCCGATCCGCAGCCCGTGGGCGGGTCCGTGGACTACGGCGAGGACCCCGTGGAGGCGTCGCTCGCCGACGTGGCCCACGACTACCACGACGGATCCACCACCGAGGACGCATGGGAGCTGACAGGACGATGACCGCACACCAGGCCGCCGCACCGCACGGGGAGCCGGCACCCAACAGCTCCAACTGGAACCTGCCCAACGCGCTGACCGCGCTGCGCATCGTGATGGTGCCGTTCTTCATCTGGTTCCTGTGGGCCGGAGGGCCCCACGGCCAGGACTCCACTGGCATGCGCTGGGCGGCGGTGATCACGTTCGGGCTGGCCATGTACACGGACAAGCTGGACGGGGACCTCGCCCGGGCCCGCAACCTCATCACGAGCTTCGGCAAGATCGCGGACCCGATCGCGGACAAGCTGCTCACGGGCTCCGCCTTCGTGGTGCTGTCGCTGCTGGGCGAGCTGTGGTGGTGGGTGACCATCCTGATCCTCGTGCGCGAGTGGGGCATCACGGTCATACGCTTCGTGGTCATCCGCTACGGCGTGATGGCGGCCTCCAAGGGCGGCAAGACCAAGACGGTGCTGCAGACCGCGGCCCTGATCGCGCTACTGCTGCCGCTCTCGCCGGTTCTGGGCGAGTGGTGGCTGTGGTTCGCGTGGTTCCTCACCGCGCTCGCCCTCGCCGCCACCCTGGTCACCGGCGTCGACTACGTGGTCAAGGCCGTGCAGCTGCGCAACCGGGCGGTGCGCGGGGAGACCGCGTGACGGCGTCGGGCCGGGGGCACGACGCCGCCGCGGCCGGTTCCGGGGCACCGCACCCCGCGTGCGGTGCGGCCGAGCTGGTGCACCGCGCCACGGCGCGCGGCGTGAGCGTGGGGACCGCGGAGTCCCTCACGGGCGGGGCGGTGGCCTCGGAGATCGTCACGGTGGCCGGGGCGTCGTCGTGCTTCGAGGGCGCGGTGGTGAGCTACTCGCACGACGTCAAGGAACGGGTGCTGGGAGTGCCCCACGAGCTGCTGGAGGATCGCGGCGCCGTGGACCCGGACGTGGCGGTCGCCATGGCCCGGGGCGCCCGCGCGTGCCTGGGCGTGGACTGGGCGGTGTCCACCACGGGGGTGGCCGGTCCGGAGCCGCACGACGGCCACGCCGTGGGGACGGTGTTCGTGGGGATCAGCGGGCCCGGTGTAAACCGGGCCGAGCGCCTGGACCTGCCGGGGGACCGGGCCGCGATCCGCGCCGCCACGGTCCGTCACGCGATCGACACACTGGCGACTCAAATCTCATTCCCAGGCAACGCCTAGTGCATTTCGTCCGACGGCAGGGAACAATTGAACATGCAAGCACGTTATGAGTGACAGAGCTTGAGCCGTCAGGGCGCAAGACCTCGAACCCGTCGCATCCGATGGATGTGCAGAGCCCGTTCGTTCACACGAGGAGTAGGCAATTCACATGACGAAGCAACCCGTGTCTGTCAATGGTGTCGTCCGTTGGAAGGACGTGGGTGTGGCAGATGACGTCAGCACGGACTCCCACGAGGCCAAGGTGGGCGTCCTGCGCCAGGAGATCGGGGAGGTGCTGCGCAGCGTCCGGCAGCGTCAGGGCCGCACCCTCCGCGAGGTCTCGCACCTCGCCCGTGTCTCCCTGGGGTACCTGAGCGAGGTGGAGCGCGGCCAGAAGGAGGCCTCCTCCGAGCTGCTCGCCTCGATCTGCACGGCACTGGACATTCCCATGTCCCAGATGCTGCGCGAGGTGGCGGACCGGCTGGCCTACGCCGAGGGCAACTACATCCCCGACACCGTTCCGTCCGAGCTGACCGACGAGTTCACCCGCGAGGTGCGTCAGCTGCGCGGAGGCACGGCGGCCGGCGCCCACTGATCCACTCCCACCGACCTGTCGGGCGCACCACCGCGTGAGCCCGGAGCAGCAGCGGACCCACCCAGGGGGTGGGTCCGCTGCCGTGTCCGCCGTGCGGCGACGTCCGATTCACTGGGCCCACCGGATTCGACCGGTCAGCACCCGTGCCTCTGCACCACCATCCGAGGAGTTCACGCCATGCGAGTCAGCACGTTCTGGGAGCTGATGTCCCACGAGTTCGGGGCCGGCTACTGCCGGGTCCTCGCGGACGACCTGGTGCTGAGTGAGGTGGGGGAGCGCACCGCCACGGAGGCCCTTGCGGCCGGGGTGGACCCCAAGTCCGTGTGGTTCGCGGTGTGCCGCGCGCAGGACGTCCCCGAGTCCCGGTGGTGGGGCCCGGACCAGCCGCCCAGGAGCTGACGTGCACCGAGCATGATTCGAAGGTATATTCGAAGGGCGTCACGCGGGCTCCACAGGCGGCCCGGTTCCTTATGGGTGTCGGACACCCTCGTTAGCGTGGACCGCGAAGACATCGACAGGGCCTGGACCAGGCCCCTGAGACCCGAGGTGAATCATGGCAGCCAAGTCCAAGGGTGCATCCGCTCCCACGCCGTCTCAGACGGCCGGCTCCGATCGGCAGAAGGCGCTCGACACCGTCCTCTCGCAGATCGACAAGAACTACGGCAAGGGCTCGGTCATGCGCCTGGGCGACCGCCCGGCCACCAAGATCGAGACCATCCCCACGGGCTCCATCGCGCTGGACGTCGCCCTGGGCATCGGCGGCTTCCCCCGCGGCCGCGTGGTCGAGATCTACGGCCCGGAGTCCTCCGGCAAGACCACCGTGGCACTGCACGCCGTGGCCAGTGTCCAGAAAGCGGGCGGCATTGCGGCCTTCATCGACGCGGAGCACGCGCTGGACCCGGCCTACGCGGAGAAGCTCGGTGTGGACACCGACAACCTCCTCGTGTCCCAGCCGGACACCGGTGAGCAGGCCCTGGAGATCATGGACATGCTCGTGGGCTCCGGGTCCATCGACATCATCGTCATCGACTCCGTGGCCGCGCTGGTGCCCAAGGCCGAGATCGAGGGCGAGATGGGCGACAGCCATGTGGGTCTGCAGGCCCGCCTGATGTCCCAGGCGCTGCGGAAGATCACAGGCCGGCTGTCCCACACGAACACCACGGCCATCTTCATCAACCAGCTGCGCGAGAAGATCGGCGTGTTCTTCGGCTCCCCGGAGACCACCACGGGTGGCAAGGCGCTGAAGTTCTACGCCTCCGTGCGCGTGGACGTCCGGCGTATCGAGACGCTCAAGGACGGCGCCAACCCCGTGGGCAACCGCACCCGCGCCAAGATCGTGAAGAACAAGATGGCTCCGCCCTTCAAGCAGGCCGAGTTCGACATCCTCTACGGCCAGGGCATCTCCATCGAGGGCGGCCTGATCGACATGGGGGTCGAACACGGGATCGTCAAGAAGTCCGGCGCCTGGTTCACCTACGAGGGTGACCAGCTGGGCCAGGGCAAGGAGAACTCCCGCCGCTTCCTCAAGGACAATCCCGAGCTGGCGCAGGAGATCGAACGGAAGATCCTGGTGAAGCTGGGCATCTCGGAGGACCCGGACGAGGCCTCGCAGGACCCGGAGGGGCTGGACACGGAAACCGGGGAGCTGGATCCGGATGCACCCTTCGCCCCGCAGCAGAGCGACACCGAGCTGCCCGCCTTCTGAGTGAGGTGATCCGGTGGTGAACCAGTCCTCGCAGCACGGCTCCCGGGCTCGCCGGACCACGGTCTCGCGCCGTGGTCCGGCGAGCCCGGGGGATGCGGCGTCGCGGTTCGCGGTCGCAGAAGCAGATGCTCAGGTGGTGGACACGGCGGAGACCGCAAGCGCGGAGCAGCTCGAGACGGCTCGCGGCATTGTGCTGCGGCAGCTCACGGCCTCGGCCAAGTCACGCCGCCAGCTCGAGGACAAGCTCGCGGAACGGGATGTCCCGGAGCATGTTGCCCAGGAGGTGCTCGACCGCTTCGAGCAGGTCGGTCTGGTGGACGACCGTGAGTACGCCGCCATGTTCGTCCGCTCCCGTGCCGAGACCCGCAAACTCTCGCGGGCGGCTCTGCGGCGTGAGCTCTCCCAGCGCGGCATCACGGGGGAACTGGCGGAGCAGGCCCTTGAGCAGCGTCACGAGGAGGACGAAGTGCGTGACGCGCACGAGCTCGTCCGCAGGAAGCTTCCAGCGTCGGCGGACCTCACGGACCGCAAGGAACGGGACAAGCTCACCCGCCGACTGGTGAGCATGCTGGGCCGCAAGGGGTACCCGTCCGGCATGGCGTTCGCCGTGGTCAAGGAGGAGCTCGCAGGGCTCGGATCCCTGTCCGATCCGGTCTCGGAGGACGGCGCGGGCGCCGAGGTCTGGGACACCCCGTGAGGGGTCGTTCCGTTCTCCGGGTGCTGCCCGGTGAACGGGCAGGCACGGCCCCGGAAGATTTGACCCCGTCCCTAAGATGATGGGGTGACTCAGATGCCCCACACCGCCGTAGACCCCTCCGCACCGGTCCCGTCGGACGCTCCGCCCGCCTACGAGGTGCGGACCCTCGGCTGCCAGATGAACGCCCACGACTCCGAGCGCATCACAGGCCTGCTCGAGAATGCGGGGTACATCCCGGCCGTGGGGCGCGAGCCTGACCTGGTGGTGTTCAACACCTGCGCGGTGCGCGAGAACGCGGACAACAAGCTCTACGGACAGCTGGGCCAGCTCGCTCCGGTCAAGCGCCGCAACGACCGGATGCAGATCGCCGTGGGCGGGTGCCTCGCGCAGAAGGACCGGGCCACCATCGTGGAGAAGGCTCCGTGGGTGGACGTGGTCTTCGGCACCCACAACATCGGCTCGCTGCCGGTGCTGCTGGAACGCGCCCGGCACAACGAGCAGGCTCAGGTGGAGATCCTGGAGGCGCTCGAGACCTTCCCCTCCGCGCTGCCCACCAAACGCGAGCGGGCGTACGCGGGATGGGTGTCCATCTCGGTGGGGTGCAACAACACGTGCACGTTCTGCATCGTCCCGCAGCTGCGGGGTAAGGAGAAGGACCGGCGTCCGGGGGACATTCTCGCGGAGGTCCAGGCCCTCGTGGACTCCGGAGCGGTGGAAGTCACGCTGCTCGGGCAGAACGTGAACTCCTACGGTGTGGAGTTCGGTGACCGCGGCGCCTTCGCCAAGCTGCTGCGCGCGTGCGGTGACATCCAGGGACTGGAGCGGGTCCGGTTCACGAGCCCCCACCCCGCGGCCTTCACGGACGACGTGATCGACGCCATGGCCGAAACCCCGAACGTGATGCCGCAGCTGCACATGCCGCTGCAGTCGGGCTCGGACCGGATCCTGAAGGACATGCGCCGCTCGTACCGGTCCAAGAAGTTCCTGGGGATCCTGGAACGGGTGCGGGAGCGCATCCCGCAGGCGGCCATCACCACGGACATCATCGTGGGCTTCCCCGGGGAGACGGAGCAGGACTTCCAGGACACGCTGGACGTGGTGGAGGCCTCGGAGTTCTCCTCCGCGTTCACGTTCCAGTACTCGATCCGCCCGGGAACCCCGGCGGGAGAGATGGCGGAGCAGGTGCCCGCAGCCGTCGTGCAGGAGCGGTTCGAGCGTCTGACGGCGCTGCAGGACGCCATCAGCGCCCGGCTCAACCGCCAGCTCGTGGGCACGCGTGCGGAGCTGCTCGTGAGCGCGCAGTCCGGGCGCAAGTCCGGTGCCACGCACCGGCTCTCGGGACGCAGCCGTGACCAGCGCCTGGTGCACTTCAGCGTGCCGGAGGGCTCACCCGTGCCGCGCCCCGGGGACTTCGTCACCGTGCCGGTCACGGGCGCCGCGGCCTACCACCTGCTCGCGGACCCAGCGGATGCCTCCGAGTACCACGTGCGGCCGTCGCGCGGCGGGGACGCGTGGGAGGCGGCCCAGGCGGAGAGCTGCGGCGCGCCGTCGTCCGGTGGGGCCACCGGATCTGCCGGGACCGTGGGGCTGGGGATGCCGGCACTGCGGAAGCCCTGACCGGGATGGCAGACCGCGGCGCACCCACGCCCCTCGTGGCCGTGGTGGGCCCCACGGGCACGGGCAAGTCCGACCTCGGCATCGCCCTGTCCCACGAGTTGGGCGGCGAGGTGATCAACGCGGACGCCCTGCAGCTCTACCGGGGCATGGACATCGGCACGGCCAAGCTGCCGCCCGAGGAGCGGGACGGTGTGCCCCACCACCTGCTCGACGTCCTGGACATCCACGAGGAAGCCTCCGTGGCCGCGTTCCAGCGGGATGCCCGGCGGTGCGCGGAACAGATCCGGGAACGGGGTCGCGTGCCCGTCCTCGTGGGCGGCTCGGGGCTGTACGTGCGGGCCGCGCTGGACGCCATCGAGTTCCCCGGAACGGACCCCGTGACCAGGGCACGGCGGGAGGAGCAGCTGCGGCGTGAGGGCCGCTCGGTGCTGCTGCGGGAACTGGCCAGGGTGGACCCGGAGTCCGCGGCGCGCGTCAAGGACGACCGGCGTCTGGTGCGGGCCCTGGAGGTCCACGACCTCACGGGGCGGCCCTTCACGTCCTTCATGCCGCAGCGCCGGTACGTGCGCCCCACGGTCCAGATCGGGCTGGCCATGGGCCGGGACGAGCTCAACGACCGGCTGGCGCGCCGTGTGGACCTCATGCTGGAGCGGGGCTGGCTGGACGAGGTCAGGGCTCTCGCCGCACGCGGTCTACGGGAGAGTCCCACGGCCGGCAGGGCGCTCGGGTACCCGCAGCTGCTCGCCGTGCTGGACGGCACCATGACCCTGGCGCAGGCCCGCGAGGACACCGTGGCGGCCACCCGCAGGTTCACCAAACGGCAGCGCACGTGGTTCCGCGCCGACCCGCGCGTGCACTGGATCGAGTGCTCCGCAGGGCGCAGCGTCACGGACCTCGCGGCTCGAGCCCTGCAGGTCGTCCGTGCTCAGTAGGATGACGCGCATGAGTGCAACCAACGAGGGGACGGGACGAGCAGTGGGCAGCGGTGAACTGGCGGGCGTGCGGGTGAGCAAGGCGCACGGCACGGGCAACGACTTCGTGGTCTGCACGGACCGCGACGGGACGCTGGACGTCTCTGCAGAGACCGTGGCGAGCGTGTGCGACCGGCACACGGGGCTCGGCGGGGACGGACTGATCCGTGCCGTGCGCTCCCGGCACCTGGAGGAGGGGCGTCGGCTGCTGGAGCGGCATCCGGATGCCGAGTGGTTCATGGACTACCGCAACGCGGACGGCTCACTCGCCCAGATGTGCGGCAACGGCGTGCGGGTCTTCGTGGACCACCTGGTCCGCGAGGGACTGCTGACCCTGCCCCCCGGCGCGCGGGTGCGGATCGGGACCCGCGCTGGTGTGCGGACCGTGGCGCGCACTTCCGCCGGGTACGCCGTGGACATGGGGCCCTGGAGCTTCAGCCACGGCGAGGAGGCCCGCGAGCGGGGTTCGGACTGCGTGGTCACCGCCCACGGTCTCACCGTCCCGCGACCGGGCGTGTCCATCGACATGGGCAACCCGCACACGGTGGTCGTGCTCTCCGAGGGGGAGAAGCTCGACGCTCTGGACCTGCACGCCGCGCCCGTCGTGGACCCGGTGCCCTCGAACGGCACCAACGTGGAGTTCGTGGTCCCGCTCGACCACGACGACACCGAGGTGGGCCGGCTCGAGATGCGCGTGCACGAGCGCGGCGTGGGGGAGACGCTCTCCTGCGGCACCGGAGCGTGCGCGGCTGCGGCCGCAGCCCGTTTCTGGGGCGGGTCCGAGTCCCCGGACCGGTGGTTCGTGCAGGTTCCCGGCGGGGTTCTCTCGGTCACGTTCGTGGCCGCCCCGGACGGCACCGAGCACGTGGTGCTCGCGGGACCGGTCCGTGTGGTCGCCACCGCGGAGCTCGTGTAGCGGGTCCGGGACGTCACGCGCCGGTCGCGGGGAGGCGGGCGGGCGGCGTCGTACGGTGTGGGCGTCGTGCGAGGCGGGGCCGCGGGGGCCCTCAGTCCCGGTGGACGGCGATGATGCGGAAGCCCTTGTCCGTGGCCGCACGCTCCACGCGGAAGTCCGCGGTCAGGGTCTGCGCGAGCCAGCGCTGCAGCGAATCCCCGCCCAGGTTCTTCTGGACCACCAGCCACGCCGTGCCGCCGGGGTTGAGGCGGGGCAGCCACGTGGTCAGGATCTCGTGCAGGGCGTCCTTGCCCACCCGGATCGGGGGGTTGGACCAGATGGTGTCGAACGTGCGACCTTCCGGAACGTCCTGCGGCAGAGCGGTCTCCACGCCGGTCAGGCCCAGGGACCGGGCGTTCTCGGCGGTGAGCTGGAGGCTGCGCTGGTTGACGTCCACGGCCGTGACGCGCGCCTCGGGCGCCGCCTGGGCCAGTGCGATCGTGATCGGACCCCACCCGCAGCCGATGTCCAGCAGGTCTGTGCCCTGCGGATCCGGCACGGTGCGCAGCAGCGCCGCTGTCCCCTTGTCCAGGTCCCCGGGGGAAAACACGCCGGCGGCGGTCACCACGTCCACGTGCCGACCTCGCAGCTCCACGCCGATACGGCGCCTCTTCTCCGGCAGCGACGGATTGGAGACGAAGTAGTGGGGGACGGGGTGTTCGGCGGCCATGGCTCCACATGGTAGTGCCCACGGAGTCGTGTCGCCGCCCGGCGCTAGACTGGGCCAACCCGTCACCAGCACAGATCAAGGAACCATGACTGACTCTCTTCCGCCCCGGAACCACGCCTCGGAACCCTCCGAGCGTTCCGGCGAACTGTCCGCCTCGGAACTCGAGGACGTGGTCTCGCGCGTCCTGGCGCGCGCCCGGTCCCGCAACGAGCCCACCGTCACTCAGGACGACGACGCCGCCGCGCCCCGCGCGGGCCACGAGCGTCTCGGACGGGCCCGGGAGCTCGTGGACGAGGAGGACACCTACGTCCCCTCCGACGGGGACCAGCAGGACCTCGCCGAGCGCCACGCGCTGCGGCGCGTGGCCGGACTGTCCACCGAGCTCGAGGACGTCACCGAGGTCGAGTACCGGCAGCTGCGCCTGGAGCGAGTGGTGCTCGCCGGTCTGTACTCCAGCGGCACACTCGCGGACGCGGAGAACTCCCTGCGGGAACTCGCCGCGCTCGCCGAGACCGCGGGCTCCGAGGTCATGGACGGCATGCTGCAGCGGCGCGTGAACCCGGATCCGGGCACGTACCTGGGCTCCGGCAAGGCCCTTGAGCTCAAGGACGTGGTGGCCGCCACCGGTGCGGACACGGTCATCGTGGACGCCGAGCTCGCCCCCTCCCAGCGGCGCGCGCTCGAGGACGTGGTCAAGGTCAAGGTCATCGACCGCACCGGTCTGATCCTGGACATCTTCGCGCAGCACGCGAAGTCCAAGGAGGGCAAGGCCCAGGTGGAGCTCGCCCAGCTGGAGTACATGCTCCCGCGACTGCGCGGCTGGGGCGAGTCCCTGTCCCGCCAGGCCGGCGGCCGGGCGGCGTCGGGCGAGGGCATCGGCAGCCGTGGACCCGGTGAGACCAAGATCGAGCTGGACCGCCGTCGCATCCGTCAGCGGATGGCCAAGCTGCGCCGGGAGATCGCGGCCATGAAGCCCGCCCGGGAGACCAAGCGGCTGAACCGCAAGCGCAACTCGGTGCCCTCCGTGGCGATCGCGGGCTATACCAACGCCGGGAAGTCCTCCCTGCTGAACCGGCTCACGGACGCCGGTGTGCTCGTGGAGAACGCCCTGTTCGCCACCCTGGACCCCACGGTGCGCAAGGCGCAGACCCCGGACGGCATCGGCTACACCCTGGCGGACACCGTGGGCTTCGTGCGGTCCCTTCCCACGCAGCTCGTCGAGGCGTTCCGCTCCACGCTCGAGGAGGTCGCGGACGCGGACGTCATCGTGCACGTGGTCGACGCCTCCCACCCGGATCCGGAGGGTCAGCTCAAGGCCGTGCGGGACGTTCTCACGGACGTGGGGGCCAACGACATCCCCGAGATCGTGGCCCTGAACAAGGCGGACATCGCGGATCCCGTGGTGCTCGCCCGGCTGCGCAACCACGAGAGTCCCTCCGTGGCGGTCTCGGCGCGCACGGGAGAGGGCATCGAGGAGCTGCAGCGGCTGATCTCCGGTGCCATCCCACGGCCCGACCACGAGCTGGACCTCCTGGTCCCGTACACCCACGGGGAAGTGGTGTCACGGCTCCACGCCCAGGACGCGGAGATCCTCAGCACCGAGCACACCCCCGAGGGCACACGCCTGCACGTGCGGGTGCGCGAAGACCTGGTGGACGACCTCGAGCGCTACCTCAGTGCCCCCCACACCCCTGCCGGGGACGAGGCCCAGGGGCGGGAGCAGGCGCAGGACTCGCAGGGCGCATGAGCGCACCGTTCATCGACGAGACCGGCAAGGACGTCTCGGAGGTCCGCCCGGAGTCCCTCCCCGGTGGCGCGGACGCCCTCGAGCTGCTCGACGCCGCCGTCACCGCCCTCGGGGGGCAGCGGCGGGACGGTCAGCGCTTCATGGCGGCCAAGGTGGCCGAGGCCCTGCAGACACGCCGCCACCTGCTGGTGCAGGCGGGCACGGGCACGGGCAAGTCGCTCGCCTATCTGGTTCCCGCGCTGGTCCACGCCAGGACCTCGGACAAGCCGGTGGTGGTGGCCACGGCCACCCTGGCTCTGCAGTCGCAGATCACCGGCCGCGACGTGCCGCGCCTGCTCGACGCGCTGGAGGACGAGCTCGACGACCGCCCGGACGTGGCCCTGCTCAAGGGGCGCTCCAACTACGCGTGCCTGCACAAGGTGGAGGGCGGGTACCCCGAGGACGATGACGCCGCTCTGTTCAGCGCTCCGGTCGGAGGCTCCGGCGGCGTGGGAACGGACCGCCCTCTCGGAGGGCTGGCGCAGCAGGTTCTCCGCCTGCGCGAGTGGGTCGAGACCACCGAGAGCGGGGACCGGGACGACATCCAGCCGGGGGTCTCGGACGCCGCGTGGCGCCAGGTTTCCGTGACGGCCAAGGAGTGCCTGGGCCGCAAGTGCCCGCTCGTGGAGCAGTGCTTCGCGGAACGTGCCCGCGCTCAGGCGGGTGAGGCGGACATCGTCATCACCAACCACGCTCTCCTCGCGATCAACGCCTTCGAGGGTCTCGCGGTGCTCCCGGAGCACGACGTCGTCATCGTGGACGAGGCGCACGAGCTGCGCGACCGGGTCACCGGCGCGGTCACGGCATCGTTGTCAGCGGCGGCAGTGCGCGCGGCGAGCACCGCCGTCCGCAAGCACACGGCGGCCTCCAGCGATGCGCTGGAACGAGCCGCGCAGGCCTTCGACAAGGCGTTCGACGACGAGGACTCAGGTCTGCTGCCCCGGGGATTCACCGAGGAGCAGGTCTACGCGGTGCGGGGGATCCAGGACGCCGCCCGCACGGGACTCAGCGACACCAAGGGCGAGTCCAAGGGAGAGGACGCCGGACGGCACGCCGCGCGCTCGCGGCTCTCGGAGCTTCTGGACACCTCCGAGCGCATGCTCGGGGCGGACACCGCGCACGACGTCCTGTGGGTTTCGCGCGTGGGCCGGTGGAGCCCCACGGAGGGGTACGTGGGCACCTCGGCGGGAGAGCCTGCCACGCTCAACATTGCGCCCCTGAGCGTGGCGGGGCCCCTGCGCGAGGGCCTCTTCGACGGCCGCACGGTGGTGCTCACCTCCGCGACACTGGCCGTGGGGTCGTGCTTCTCGTCGGTCGCAGGGTCCCTCGGCCTGCAGGGCCCGGGGGCGCCGCTCTGGCGGGGCGTGGACGTGGGAAGCCCCTTCGACTACCGCCGCCAGGGGATCCTCTACGTGGCCAAGCACCTTCCCAAGCCCGGGAGGGGCGTCTCGGAGGAGCAGCTGGGCGAGCTGCTCGAGCTGCTGGAGGCGTCCGGAGGCGGAGCGCTCGGGCTGTTCTCCTCACGGCGCGCGGCGGAGGACGCCGCAGAGGCGTTGCGGGAGCGGACCGAGCTGCCCATCCTGTGCCAGGGGGACGCCTCGTTGCCCTCACTCGTCAAGGAGTTCACGGACGATCCCGCGGCCAGTCTGTTCGGCACCATGAGCCTGTGGCAGGGGGTGGACGTCCCGGGACAGTCCTGCCGGCTGGTGGTGATCGACAGGATCCCGTTCCCCCGCCCCGACGATCCGCTGGGCACCGCCCGCACCCGTGCCGCCGAGCGCGCCGGGGGCAACGGCTTCATGACGGTGTCCGCCTCGCACGCGGCTGTTCGGCTTGCCCAGGGCGCGGGACGGCTGATCCGTGCGAGCGGGGACAAGGGTGTGGTGGCGGTTCTGGACTCCCGCCTTGCGACGGCCCGCTACGGGTCCTTCCTTGCCCGGTCGCTGCCCCCGCTGTGGCCCACCACGGACAAGTCCACCGTGCTGGGGGCGCTGCAGCGGCTGGGCCGGCAGTGAGGTGAGGGCCCCGCGCCGCGGTTACAGGGAGCGCAGAACGGAGACGACCTTGCCCATTACGGTGGCGTGGTCGCCCAGGATGGGTTCGTAGCGGGTGTTCTGCGGCAGGAGCCAGGTGTGGCCGTCGCGCTGCCGGAAGGTCTTCACCGTGGCCTCATCGTCCAGCAGGGCGGCCACGACGTCCCCGTTCTCCGCGGAGTTCTGCTGGCGCACGACCACCCAGTCGCCGTCGCAGATGGCGGCGTCGATCATCGAGTCCCCGGCGACCTTGAGCATGAACAGCTGGCCGTGGCCCACGAACTGCCGCGGCAGCGAGTAGACCTCCTCGACGGACTGCTCGGCGGTGATGGGGCCGCCCGCGGCAATGCGGCCCACCAGGGGGACGGGCACCATGGCGTCGTCCTCGTCCGCGGCGGGTACCGAGCCCAGGGTGGGCGTGAGGGGCGAGACCGTGGCACCGCCGGAGGCTCCACCCTCCTGGGGATCCTCCGTGCCCAGGTGGTGGTCCAGCTCCTGCTGGCTGAGCGGTCGCAGCACCTCCATGGCCCGGGGGCGTCGGGGGTCACGGCGGAGGTACCCCCACTTCTCCAGCTGACCGAGCTGGTGCGTGACGCTCGACAGGGACGCGAGCCCCACGATGTCCCCGATCTCCCGCATGGACGGAGGGTACCCCCGCGTGGCGATCGAGCGCTGCACGGCGCCCAGGATCCTCGCCTGACGGTCCGAGAGTGTTCGAACGGGTCGGCCAGGTGTCTGCTGAGCGGGGGAAGTGGTGCTCACGAGCGGGGTCCTTTCGCCGTGCCGCACAGGGCGTGCCCGGGGGCCGGGCCGCGGACCGCTTATGCGTGTCGGAGACGTGGGGTCGACTGTCACATGTGTGGGGCCAGCTTAACCCGGGTGACCTGCGCATTCAAATATGTGTTCGAAACGGACCTCGACACCGTTCGTACATCCGTGCTAGAACTGTCACCAGACATTCGAAGATGTGTTCTACCCGCTACCGCGGTTCGAACACCGCCGCCCGGTGGGCGGCATCGACCGGAACACCAGGAGGTTGCCATGACCGCTCTCATCATGCCGAGGCCCGTTCGCCGGGCCACCGGGGTACGCGGCCGGTCCAGCATCCGAGCCGGTGTCGCCCGTCAGCTGGACGCCGCCGGCGGGGCAGGGCACGATCTCGGACCGGGGATCATGCGCTTGACCCGCCGCGGCAGACTGCTGCTGATCGGACTGCCCGTGGTCACCGGAGCCGCAGCGCTGCTCGTGGTGGCCGCGGTGTTCCTGCTGCCGCCCACCGTCAACGCCTCCACGGACCCCGTGGGTGAGCCCGTGACCCAGAGCGTCACGGTGCAGGCCCGGCAGAGTCTGTGGGAGATCGCGGTGGCCGCCGACCCCGACCGCGACCCGCGGGAGGTCATGGACGACATCGCGGAGCTCAACGGCCTCAGCTCGTCCCAGCTCTCGGCCGGCCAGGTCCTCGAAGTTCCGGCCCGGTAGGCCCTGCTGACTCTGCGGCCCCTGCGGGCCCGATAGGATGAACCGGTGAATTCCGCCGCAGATCCTCTGGCCTCCCTCCCGATGCGTGACGACCTGCAGGGGATGTCCCCGTACGGGGCTCCGCAGCTGCAGGTGGAGGTCGCGCTGAACACCAACGAGAACACCCACCCCGTTCCCGACGCCGTCGTGGACGCGATCACGGATCGTGTGCACCTCGTGGCCGGGGCGCTGAACAGGTACCCGGACCGGGACTTCACCGCCCTGCGGAAGGCCCTGGCCTCCTACCTGGGGCACGGCCTCGACGAGCGGAACATCTGGGCGGGCAACGGCTCCAACGAGGTGCTGCAGCAGATCCTCCAGGCCTTCGGGGGACCGGGGCGTTCTCTCCTCAGCTTCGTTCCCACGTACTCCATGTATCCGTTGCTCGCACTGGGAACGGGCACACGGTTCATCGCGGGGGAGCGGGACGCCGACTTCTCCCTCACGGCGGACGCCGCGGCCCGGCAGGTGGCCGAGCACGCGCCCAGCGTGGTGTTCCTGTGCTCGCCCAACAATCCCACGGGGACCGCTCTCGAGCTCGACGTGGTCGATGCCGTGTACCGCGCCGGAGAGACGCACCGCACGGTCGTGGTGGTGGACGAGGCCTACGCCGAGTTCGCCCGCGAGGGAACACCGTCCGCGCTGACCCTGCTCGAGGACCGCCCCCGGCTCATCGTGTCCCGGACCATGAGCAAGGCCTTCGCCCTGGCTGGAGCCCGCCTCGGCTACTTCGCGGCGGCGCCGGAGATCGCGGATGCCATGCGGCTCGTCCGGTTGCCCTACCACCTGTCCTCCGTCACCCAGGCCACCGCGCTGGCGGCACTCGAGCACCACGGTGCGCTGCTGGCCACCGTGGAGGACATCAAGACCCAGCGTGATCGGATCGTGCGGGAACTCACCCGTCTGGGGCTCGCGCCATCGGCGTCGGACTCGAACTTCGTGTTCTTCGACTGCGGCGGAGACGCGCACGCGATGTGGCAGGCCCTCCTGGACGACGGGGTGCTCGTGCGGGACGTGGGGATTCCCGGGCACCTGCGGGTCACCGCCGGCACGGAGCCCGAGACGTCCGCGTTCCTGGACGCTGTGGCGGGGTACCTGTCCGCGCGCTGAGTCACGACGGACCCACGTTCACCGGAGGCCGGAGGCCGGGGGCTGGCTGCGGGCGGCGCGTCGGCCAGGGCGCGGAGCAACTGCGGTCCCGCCTAGACTGGAACGACCCGCGCGCACCACGCGTCCCGCCATTGCCGGACCGGCCGCGCGCGGGCGGATCGAACCACGAGGAGTCAGTGCCAGACATGAGTGCGACCGAGAAGCAGCGCACCGCCACGGTGGAACGCGTCACGAGCGAGTCCACGGTGCGGGTGAGCCTGGACCTGGACGGCACGGGCACCTCCCGCATCGACACGAGCGTGCCGTTCTACGACCACATGCTCACCGCCCTGTCGAGGCACTCGCTCATCGACCTGGACGTCACGGCGCACGGGGACACCCACATCGACGTCCACCACACGGTCGAGGACACGGCCATCGTGCTGGGCGAGGCATTGCGGGAGGCGCTCGGGGACAAGCGCGGGATCCGCAGGTTCGGGCAGGCCACTGTTCCCCTGGACGAGGCCCTCGCCTCGGCGGTGGTGGACGTCTCCGGCCGCCCCTACGTGGTGCACACCGGAGAGCCCGAGGGACAGCAGTACCACCTGATCGGTGGCCACTTCACGGGGTCCATGACCCGTCACGTGCTGGAGTCCCTGGCCCACCACGCGCAGCTGTGCCTGCACATGGACGTGGTGCGCGGGAGGGACCCCCACCACATCGTGGAGGCACAGTTCAAGGCGCTGGCCCGTGCACTGCGCGAGGCCGTGGAGCTGGATCCGCGGATGGCCGGCACCATCCCGTCCACCAAGGGCGCCCTGTGAGCGCCGAGGTGACGGACGCGCAGGACGCGCCGAGCGTCGTCGTGCTGGACTACGGCGCGGGGAACGTGCGCTCGGCGGTCCGCGCGCTGGAGGCCGCGGGCGCGCGCGTGCGACTCAGCGCGGACCCGCGCGACGTCCTGGACGCGGACGGGCTCGTGGTGCCGGGCGTGGGCGCGTTCGAAGCGGTGATGGAGGGGCTGCGGTTGGTGGACGCCCCCCGGCTCATCGACCGGCGCGTGAGTGGCGGCCGCCCCGTGCTGGGGATCTGCGTGGGTCTGCAGGTGATGTTCGACCGCGGCGTGGAGCACGGCCGCGAGACCGCGGGCCTCGCGCAGTGGCCCGGAACCGTGGAGCGACTGGCCGCGCCCGTGGTGCCCCACATGGGCTGGAACACGGTGCGCCCGCCCGAGGACTCGGTGCTCTTCCGGGGCCTCGAGAACGAGCGCTTCTACTTCGTGCACTCCTACGGTGTGCAGGGCTGGGCGTTCGACCAGAGCATCGAGGTCATGGCTCCTCCCGCCGTGACCTGGTCCGAGCACGGCACGCCGTTCGTGGCCGCGGTGGAGAACGGACCGCTGAGTGCCACGCAGTTCCATCCCGAGAAGTCCTCGCACGCGGGGATCGCCCTGCTGCGCAACTGGCTGGCCACGCTGCCTCGCACGGGCCGGCTGGACGACCGTCTTTCCGACCCCGCAACGGAGCATGCCTCATGACCGCCTCGGTCCTCGTCCTCGTCGCCGGCGCCTTCTTCGTCGGTGGCGCCATCTCGTTCGCCCAGCAGCGCAAACCCGTGTGGTCGATCGTGCTGCTCGCCCTGGTCGCCGCCGCGCTGATCGGCTACGGCGCGTACTCGTGGTTCACGAGTCTGTGAGCACGCCCGTGCCAGGATCCGCGCACCGCACGTGACGCGGTGCGCGGCGCCGCCCCGGGCCTGACCCCGTTGCCGCCTCGGGTGCCGCATCCGAGACCCGGGCCGGCGGAAGCACCGGGGCAGGCTCCCGAACCGGCCACCCCGCGCCCCACGGCGCGGACACCATTCGACGGCGCGCCGTCCGGCGCCCACGTGAGGAGACCCATGACAGAGAACACCGACCGTCGGCTCGAGCTGCTGCCCGCCGTGGACGTGCAGGGCGGGCAGGCCGTGCGCCTGGTCCAGGGCGAGGCCGGTTCCGAGACCGGCTACGGAGATCCACTGGAGGCCGCGCGCGCCTGGCAGGAGGCCGGCGCCGAGTGGCTGCACCTCGTGGACCTGGACGCCGCATTCGGCCGAGGTGACAACATCGAGGTGCTGCGCCGTGTGGCGGAGAACCTCGACCTGAAGATCGAGATGTCCGGGGGCATCCGGGACGACGAGTCGCTCGAGCGCGTCCTGTCCCTGCGTCCCGCGCGCATCAACCTGGGCACGGCCGCGCTCGAGAACCCCCAGTGGACGCACCGCGTGATCGCGGAGCACGGTGACGTCATCGCCGTGGGACTGGACGTGCGGGGCACCACGCTCGCGGCACGTGGCTGGACCCGGGACGGCGGTGACCTCTGGGAGGTGCTGGACCGGCTCGAGGCGGACGGCTGCGCGCGCTACGTGGTCACGGACGTCACCAAGGACGGCACCCTGCGGGGCCCCAACACCGAGCTGCTCGCGGAGGTCGCGCGCCGCACCGACAAGCCCGTGGTGGCCTCGGGCGGCATCTCTTCCCTGGAGGACATCGCCGCGCTGCGCGAGCTGGTCCCCGCCGGCGTGGAGGGAGCGATTGTGGGCAAGGCGCTCTACGCGGGCAAGTTCACGCTCGCGCAGGCCCTCGACGTCGCGGGGCGCCCCGTTGCCTGACGACGCCGCCCGCCCCCTTCCCCCTCACATCGCCGCGCAGCTGCGCTCGGCCGGCGGCCCCACCGACACCGGTGGCCAGGCCTGGGAAGGGCGCAACCTGGGCGACGGCACGAGTCACACCCACCAGTTCCCGGACGACCCCGGGACCGCCGACCCCAGCGCCGCCCGCGCGCTCGCCGCGTGGCGGGACGGCCGGGCCGGGGAGCAGGACGTGGTGGCCGCACTGGCCGGAATCCGCGTGTTCGTGCCGATCGTCGCCCAGATCTCGCGCTCGCACATCACGCAGGACGGGCTGGTCTCGGACAAGGAGGCCGACATGGCGCTCGTGAGCCTGCAGGCCTCCGACGGGCGCAAGGCCCTGCCGGTGTTCACCTCCACCCAGGCGCTGAGCGCGTGGAACGGGGACGCCCGACCGGTGGCGGCGGACATCCGCCGTGCCGCGCTGTCCGCGGTGCAGGACGGCTCGTCGCTGCTCGTGGTGGATCCGGCGTCGGACCCGGCCTTCGTGGTGCGGCGCCCGGCGCTGTGGGCCGTGGCCCAGGGGAGGGAGTGGACGCCGTCGTACCGGGACTTCGCCGTGGACGACGCCGTGACCCGCGCGGCGGTGGGAATCCCCGGGATCGTCTCCGCGATCGCGGAACCGGGCCGGGGCGTTCACGCCGTGCGCGCCGACGCCGCGGTGCTGCGTGGCGGGGGAGAAGGACCGGAGCTCACGGTGTCGCTGCAGCTGAGTGCCGGCCTTCCCGAGTCCGAGGTCCGTGCAGCCGTGCAGGCGTTCCAGGAGGCCCTGGCGGCGGAGGACATCGTGGCCGAGAATGTGGACTCGGTCCAGGTGCGGCTGACGTCCTGACAGCTGCGGCCCCCGACGTGGTCGGGGGCCGCAGCGTGTGGGGATCCTGCTCAGCCGTAGACGGGTCCAGTGAACTTCTCCCCGGGGCCCGCGCCGGGGGCGTCCGGGAACGGGGACGCCTCGCGGAACGCGAGCTGCAGGGACTTGAGCCCGTCGCGCAGCGGGCCGGCGTGCTGGGAACCGATCTCCGGTGCGGCGGCGGTGACGAACCCGGCCAGGGCCGTGATGAGCTTGCGGGCCTCGTCCAGGTCCTTGAGCTCGTCGGCGTTCTCCTCCGCGGCCAGACCGCACTTCACGGCCGCCGCACTCATGAGGTGGACCGCCGCCGTGGTGATGACCTCCACGGCCGGGACCTCGGCGATGTCCCGCATCTGGTGGCTGACCTCGTCGAGGGCCTCCTGGGGCAGCTCGGCGGAGCCGGCGGCGGGGGGCTGCGCCGTGGTGCCCGCAGACGGGTTGGCGGTGAATTCGAAGCGCTCGGGGCGCAGTTGTTCGGACATGATCTCCACTGTAGAACAGCGGGACCGGCGCGCCGACGTCAGGACAGCCTGGTGCAGGCATGCCCGGGTGCTGCGGGCCGGGGCGGTCCCGGCCAGGCGAGGGGAGCATCACACCACAGCGGACGGAGCCCGAGGGAACTGGCGCGCCAGCGTGGCGGTGCGCTACCATGGTTGGCAGTGTGCAAGCGGAGGCAACTCCCACCCGCCGCCGACCCCGGGATCTCCCGGGACCCACCAGGCGTCCGGGTTCCAGACCTGAACGGTCCCACCGTCATCGGACGGTGTCTCCGATTCGCGGTCTCCGTGTGGTGTCCAACCTCCGTTTGCGCGTGCCGCAACGGAGGTTTTGTCGTTGTGGCGGCAGTCCCGCCCACGGGGTCACCCACGAAACTCAGGAGATTGGCATTAGCGATCCACGTATCAATGACAGAATCCGTGTCCCGGAAGTCCGTCTGGTCGGACCTGGCGGCGAACAGGTCGGCATCGTGCGCGTCCAGGACGCGCTGCGGCTGGCCCGTGAATCGGATCTCGATCTGGTCGAGGTCGCCCCGAACGCCAAGCCTCCCGTCGCCAAGCTCATGGACTTCGGCAAGTACAAGTACGAAGCCGCGGTCAAGGCCCGCGAGTCACGCAAGAACCAGGCCAACACGGTTCTCAAGGAAGTGCGTTTCCGTCTGAAGATCGACACGCACGACTACGAGACCAAGGTTGGCCACGCCAAGCGCTTCCTCTCCGCGGGGGACAAGGTCAAGGCCATGATCCAGTTCCGCGGTCGTGAGCAGCAGCGCCCCGAGATGGGAGTGCGCCTGCTCGAACGGCTCGCGAACGATGTCGCCGAGGTCGGCGCGGTGGAGACCAACCCCCGCGTGGACGGTCGCAACATGGTCATGGTCATCGGCCCCCTCAAGAACAAGGCCGAAGCCCGTGCCGAGGCCCGCAAGCAGCAGCAGCGGGAGAACTCCAAGGCCGAGAACCAGCGCAAGCAGCGCGTGGACACCTCCTCGCCCGAGACGGTGACCCAGTCCATCGGGGACGCGTTCCCCGAGGAGCTGCGCAACGCGGCGTCGGCACCGGCCGAGGACCAGACGGTGGAGAGCGCCCCGCTGGCTCCGGAGGACGAGGTCAAGGCCACGGTGGCTCCGGCCACCGAGACCACGGAGACCACGGTCGACCCGACCGCTCCCGCGGTGGAGCCCGCCGAGCCGAAGGCCGCGCCCGCCAAGTCCGCAGCCAAGCCGGCGAGCAAGCCCGCAGCGGCCAAGCCTGCTGCGGCCAAGCCCGCCGCCTCCCCGGCCAAGCCGGGTGCGCCGAAGCCCGGTGCGCCCAAGCCGGGAGCGGGCAAGCCGGGTCCTGCCAAGAAGTAGCGGCACCAGGAATTGACAGCGTCGGGCGTGCGATCGCCCGGCACCAGCGTGGTCGCGGCCGCCGAGCCGCGACCCACCGGTGTGCCCCACACCGGTCGATGTAAGAAGGAGACGGCCACCATGCCGAAGATGAAGACCCACAGCGGAGCCAAGAAGCGCTTCAAGCTCACCGGCTCGGGCAAGGTCAAGCGCCAGCAGGCCAACCGCCGCCACTACCTGGAGCACAAGTCCTCCCGCCTGACCCGCCGCCTCGCGAGCGACCAGATCGTCTCCACCCCGGGTGAGGCCAAGGCCATCAAGCGGATGCTGGGCAAGTAAGCCCCTTCGCCGTCCAGTCAGAAGTTCGCCGCGAGAGCGGCGGGTAGTCATGTTCCGGTGAGCACCGGGACCAGATCGTTAGGAGTACACACGTGGCACGTGTGAAGCGGGCAGTCAACGCCCACAAGAAGCGTCGGGAAGTCCTCGAGAAGGCATCGGGCTACCGCGGTCAGCGTTCGCGCCTGTACCGCAAGGCCAAGGAGCAGATGCTCCACTCGTACACCTACTCGTACAACGACCGCCGCAAGAAGAAGGGCGACTTCCGTCGGCTGTGGATCCAGCGCATCAACGCTGCGTCCCGCGCCAACGGCCTGACCTACAACCGCTTCATCCAGGGCCTGAAGGCCGCTGAGGTCGAGGTGGACCGCCGCATGCTGGCCGAGCTGGCCGTCAGCGACGAGACCGCGTTCGCGGCCCTGGTCCAGGTGGCCAAGGAGGCCCTGCCGGAGGACACCTCCGCGCCCCGCACCGCCGCCTGAGTGCTGCTGTGACGTTCGTCGAGCGCCTGGAAGACCGGTTGCTGTCCAACCCCCGTGCTGATCGGGTGAGGGACGTGGCCGCGTTGACCAGGCGCTCGATGCGTTCCAAGCGCGGCCTGTTCCGCGCAGAGGGCCCCCAGAACGTGCGGGAGGCGGTGCGTCTGGCGCTCGACGCCGCCCGC
>NZ_JASDCY010000021.1:0-39985 GCF_030407675.1 Kocuria sp. APC 4018
GCAGCCCCCCTCTACCGCTGGTTCCCGGACGGGGAGCTGAACACGTGCGTCAACGCGGTGGACCGCCACGTGGCCGCGGGCCACGGGGAGCGCACGGCCCTGATCTACGACTCCGCGGTCCTCGGGGTGCAGGAGCACATCACGTACGCCCAGCTGCAGGAGAAGGTCGCCCTCTTCGCCGGCGCGCTCGCGGCCCAGGGTGTCACCAAGGATGACCGGGTGCTGCTCTACATGCCCATGATCGCCGAGTCGGTCGTGGCCATGCTGGCGTGCGCCCGACTGGGGGCGGTGCACTCCGTGGTCTTCGGAGGCTTTGCACCCCGGGAGCTCGCCAGCCGCATCGACGACTCCCGGCCGGTGGCCATCGTCACGGCGTCCGGAGGCGTGGAGCCCAAGCGTCGCGTCGAGTACCTGCCCGCGATCGAGGAGGCCCTGCAGATCAGCGAGCACGCGCCGTCGGCGGTGCTGGTCCACGAACGGGACGGCTTCACCACCACGGTGGCCGAGGCCCGTGAGCGCTCGCAGGCCGCGGGCGGGCCCGCGTGGTTGTCCTGGACCGAGGCTCAGGACGGCGTGGAGCCCGCCGAGCCGGTGACCGTGGCGGCCACCGATCCGCTGTACATCCTCTACACGTCCGGGACCACCGGAAAGCCCAAGGGCGTGGTCCGGGACAACGGCGGCCATGCCGTGGCGCTGAGCTGGTCCATGGCCAACATCTACGACGTCTCCGCCGGCGACGTGATGTGGACCGCCTCGGACGTGGGATGGGTGGTGGGCCACTCGTACATCGTGTACGCGCCGCTGCTCGCGGGGGCCACCACGGTGGTCTACGAGGGCAAGCCCGTGGGCACCCCGGACGCCGGGGCGTTCTGGCAGCGGGTGGAGGAGCACGGGGTCAAGGTGCTGTTCACCGCCCCCACCGCGCTGCGCGCGATCCGCAAGGCGGACCCCGAGGGGGACTTCGTCAGCAAGCACGACATCTCCTCCCTGCAGGCCCTGTTCGTGGCGGGGGAGCGGCTGGACCCGGAGACCTACACGTGGGCCTCCACCGTGCTGGGTGTTCCCGTGGTGGACCACTGGTGGCAGACCGAGACCGGGTGGGCCATCTGCTCCAACCCGTTCGGCATCGAGAGGCTGCCCATCGTGGCGGGATCCCCCACGGTGCCCGTGCCCGGATTCCACGTGGAGATCCTCGACCCCGTCGGGGAGCCTCTGGGCCCCGGCGAGGAGGGCAACATCGCCCTGCGCCTGCCGCTGCCCCCGGGCACCCTCAGCACGCTGTGGGGCAACGACGAGCGCTTCGTCTCCTCCTACCTCTCGGCCTTCCCCGGGTACTACGCCACGGGGGACTCCGGGTACATCGACGAGAACGGGTACGTGTTCGTGATGGGACGCACCGACGACGTCATCAACGTCTCGGGCCACCGGCTCTCCACGGGGCAGATGGAGCAGATCGTGGCCACCCACCCGGACGTCGCCGAATGCGCCGTGATTGGTGTGAACGACCCCCTCAAGGGCCAGCGGCCCTCCGGGTACGTGGTGCTCAAGACCGGCGCGGAGATCACCCAGGAGCGGCTGGCCGAGGAGCTCGTGACCATGGTGCGCTCGCAGATCGGCCCCGTGGCTGACTTCAAGGACGTGGCCGTCGTCGAAGCCCTGCCGAAGACCCGCTCGGGCAAGATCCTGCGCAAGACCATGCGCCAGATGGCCGACGGCGAGCAGTACACGGTGCCCTCCACGATCGAGGACCACTCCGTGCTGGAGGCGCTGCAGTCGGTGCTGGCGCCCAAGAACTAGCGTCCCGTCCCACCACGGACGCGGAGCCCCGCCACGGAGCAAGTCACCGGGGCGGGGCTTCGCCGTGAACGACGCGGGCGGCTCTGCTCTCAGCCACGCCACCCGTACTCGAGCTCGGGCCGGCCCGGTGCGCCGCGGCGCGCCCGCCGTTCGAGCATCCCGGTCTCGCACAGGTGCTCGAGATACCGCCGAGCGGTGACCCGCGAGAGCCCGAGGTCTCGGGCGATCTCTCCCGCGGAACGGAACTCGGGGGTCTGCCTCAGCGCCTCTGCCACTTTCTCCAGCGTGTCCGCGGCCAGCCCCTTGGGCGGTGAGGCGCGCCTGCCCGCGCTCAGGGTGGCGAACAGTCGGTCCAGCTGCGGCTGGTCCACCGTCGCGTCCTCGGGGCTCGTGCTGGCCAGTGCGCGGCGGTAGGCGGAATAGGCCTCCAGCCTGCTGCGCAGGTCCTGGAACGAGAACGGCTTGACCAGGAACCCCACGGCGCCCACCGAGGTGGCCTCACGCACCGTGGCGACGTCCCGGTGCGCGGTGACGACCAGCAGGTCCACACCGCACCGCTGCGCCCGCAGGGCCCGGGCGGCCTCCAGCCCGGACATGTCCGGGAGGTTCACGTCCAGCAGCACCAGGTCCACGGGCTCGCCCGACGCCGCCCGCTCCCGCACGGCGAGCACCGCGGCCCGGCCGGTGCGTGCGATCCCCACGACCTCGAAGCCGTCGCACCGTCCCACGTACTCGGCGTGGGCGGCGCCGGTGAGGGGCTCGTCCTCGACCACGAGCACCCGGATCACCGGGACACCTCCGCAGCGACCGCGGGGTGCAGGGCGGGGACGTCCACGGTGAAGACCGCCCCCGCATCGCACTCGACTCTGATGGACGTGCCCCAGGACGAGACGATTCCTCGCGCCACGTGCAGGCCCACGCCGTTGCTCACACCCGTCTCGTGCTTGCTGGTGACCCCGTGCTCGAAGATGCGCTCCCGTGCGTCCTGCGGCACTCCCGGGCCGTTGTCCGAGACCGTGACGTGCACGCAGCGCCCGTCACCCGATGTGGTGAGCTCGACCTCCACGGAGGGTGTTTCGCCGCCGGAGCCGTCCACGGCACCCGGATGGTGCACTCCCGCGGCCGCGTCCACCGCGTTGTCCACGAGGTTGCCGACCACGCTCACCAGGTCCGAGGGCTCGACGGCCAGCACCGGGATCTCCCCGTGGGTCAGCACCGCGAACTCCACCCCGCGCTCGCGGGCGGTGGCGGCCTTGCCCATGAGCAGGGCCGCCAGGAACGGGTCCCGGACGTGGCGGGTCACGGTGTCACCCACCCGGACGGACAGCTGGGCGGTGGCGGACGCGAACTCCAGGGCCTGGGGGTAGCGCTCGAGCTCCAGGAGCGACACCACGGTGTGCAGCCGGTTGGCGTGCTCGTGGGTCTGCGCTCGCAGCCCCGCGGCCATCGTGCGCACCAGGTCGAGCTCACCGGCCATCCGGCTCAGCTCCGTCTGGTCCTGGACCATGAGCACCCGCAGCGTCTCGTCCCCGGACGCTCGCGTGCACGTGGCCACCAGGGTGCGCCCGGCCACGGTGCAGCGACGGTCGGTGAACGTGGTCTCCTCCGCGAGCAGCCCCGCCACCGGACGGGGGACGGACACGGGGGAGCGGCGTCCCTCGCCACGGGTGGCACGCACCGGAACCCGGCGTCGCAGACGTGGGGAGCGGCGTCGTCGACCGCGCGGTTCCGGCGTGCCGGCGCCCCGGTCCACGCCGGCGGAACGGCTCGGCCCCGCCGCGGCGGAGTCCGTGTCGACGAATCCGGTCCGGTCCCCGGCTGCGGTCGTGCCGTGGTCCTCAGGGAGGTCAACTCCGAGGAGCTGGGCCGCGCGGGCGTTGGCCAGCACGGGGCGGTCGTCGCGGTCCAGCAGCACGAGGCCCTCGCGGGCCTCGGAGAGCACGGCGCGGTTGAGGGCGAGCTGGCGCACCAGGGACTCGGGGGAGCGCCCGCCCGTGACCCGGTGCAGGTAGCGGGCCATGAGGAGGCTGATCAGCGAGGACATGGCGAGCAACGACCCCGAGATGAGCAGCAGACCCGGGAGCTCACGGCGGTTCTCGGTCGCGATCCGGTCCAGCAGGACACCGGAGGACACCAGGCCGATCACCGTGCCGTCGGCGTCCCGCACCGGGGCGATCGTGCGCACGGAGGGCCCCAGCCGGCCCACCTCAGTGGCGGTGTACGTCTCGCCCGCGAGCGCGTGCGTGCGGTCCCCGAGGTACTGCTGGCCCACACGGCTCGGGTCGTAGTGGGTGATCCTCGTGCCCTCGGGAGTCATGACGGTCACGAAGTCCACGTCCGTGTCCCGCTCCACGGCCGACGCCACGGGCTGCAGCCGCGCGTGCGGGTCTGCGGAGAGCAGCGAGGAGCGCACGAACGGGTCGTCCGCGAGGGTGGTGGTGGCCACCCGGGTCACCGACTCCGCGCGGTCCGTGACCCGGGTGCGGGTCTGCCCGACCATCACGACCGCCACCACCAGGGTGATCACCACGACGAGGGCGAGCTGCAGGGCCAGGAAGCGTTGGGCCAGGGACATGGTGCGAACTCCGTGCTGGACGTGGACCGTGGACGAGCGGTGACCCCGGATGTGACGCCGGTCATGAACGATATGACCACAACGAGACACGGGGTCGGCTCCCGGGTGAGGGTGGTCACCATTCCACCACCGAACACCCAGGAGCCATCATGTCCCACCCACCCGCCGCGCGTGAGGCGAACCCGCCGGTCAAGAAGAAGCGCGACACCACCCACTACCTCTACATCGCCGTCATCGTGGCGGTCGTGCTCGGGGTGGTGGTCGGACTGCTGTTCCCGTCCGTGGGTGTGGCACTGAAGCCGCTCGGCACAGGATTCGTGGCGCTCATCAAGATGGTCATCCCGCCCGTGATCTTCTGCACCATCGTGCTGGGCGTGGGATCGGTGGCCAAGGCCGCCACGGTGGGCAAGGTGGGCGGTCTGGCCCTGCTGTACTTCATCGTGATGTCCACGTTCGCGCTCGCGATCGGCCTGGTGGTCGGCAACATCGTGCAGCCCGGCGCGGGCCTCGACCTGGCCAACGCACACTTCGACCAGTCCTCACTGGGCGGCGGCTCCCAGGAGTCCCACGGCGAGGGCACCACGGGGTTCATCCTGGGGATCATCCCCACCACCCTGTTCTCCTCCCTGACCTCCGGGCAGATCCTGCAGACGCTGCTCGTGGCGCTGCTCGTGGGCTTTGCCCTGCAGTCCATGGGCGCGGCCGGTCAGCCGGTGCTCAAGGCCGTGGGCTACCTGCAGGCGGTCGTGTTCAAGCTGCTCTCCATGATCATGTGGCTCGCGCCGATCGGCGCGTTCGGGGCCATCGCGGCGGTCGTGGGCGCCACCGGACTGCAGGCGGTGTTCTCCTTGCTCGGCCTCATGGTGGCCTTCTACATCACGTGCATCCTGTTCGTGGTGGTCGTTCTGGGGCTGCTGCTGAAGTTCGTATGCGGCGTGAACATCTTCAAGCTCATGAAGTACCTTGCCCGCGAGTACCTGCTGATCTTCTCCACGTCCTCGTCCGAGGCGGCCCTGCCGCGGCTGATCGCCAAGATGGAGCACCTGGGCGTGTCCCAGCCGGTCGTGGGGATCGTGGTGCCCACCGGCTACTCCTTCAACCTGGACGGCACCGCCATCTACCTGACCATGGCATCCCTGTTCGTGGCCGACGCCATGGGCACGCCCCTCGCGCTCGGTGAGCAGATCGGTCTGCTGGTGTTCATGATCATCGCCTCCAAGGGCGCGGCGGGCGTCACCGGTGCGGGCATCGCCACCCTCGCCGCCGGGCTGCAGTCCCACCGCCCGGACCTGCTGGACGGTGTGGACCTCATCGTGGGCATCGACCGCTTCATGTCCGAGGCCCGTGCTCTCACCAACTTCTCCGGCAACGCGGTGGCCACCATCGTGCTCGGTACCTGGGTCAAGGAGGTCGACGGTGCGCGGATGAAGCGCGTGCTGTCCGGAGCAGAGCCGTTCGACGAGGCCATGCTCGCGGTGGACCCCCACCTGGCCCCGACCCCGGCGGAGCAGGCCGCGGGGGCACCCGTGCCTCCCACGGTGCCCGATCGCCGCGAGCGGAAATGTCGCGAGAACGGCGCTCGGCGCTCGCCCGGCCCCCGCCTACTCCTGGCGGGGGGCCGCCGGCGGCGCCGGAAAAACGTCTTCCACACGCAGTGGCCCGGGGCGGGCGACGAACACCCTAGAATGACCTGCGGACCCGCTCCCCATTTCGTGAAAATGACAGGACATCCCCCTTGAGCCCCACCTCAGACCACTCCGTCGTCGCCATTGTGCCGTGCCACAACGAGGAGGCGGCCATCGGCAAGGTTGTCTCGGACTTGAAGCAGCACCTTCCCCGTGCGGAGGTGTACGTCTACGACAACTGCTCCACGGATCGCACCGCCCAGGTTGCGGCGGAGGCGGGGGCGCACGTCCGGATCGAACGGGAGAAAGGCAAAGGAAACGTGGTGCGCCGCGCCTTCGCCGATCTCGACGCAGATGTCTACCTCCTGATCGACGGAGACGACACCTACGACGTGGCACACGCCCCGAAGATGATCGCCACACTGCTCTCCGGACCGTACGACCACGTATTGGGAGTACGGCGTCAGGTGTCCACGACCGCGTACAGGGCGGGCCACGAGTCCGGGAACCGTGCTTTCAACTCCATCGTGAGTTTTGCATTCCGGCACCCGGTCACGGACATGCTCAGTGGCTACCGCGTCTTCTCACGTCGATTCGTGAAGTCGTTTCCCGCGCTGTCTCGAGAATTCGAGATTGAGACCGAGCTGACGATTCATGCGGTCAACGCCCGGGTGCCACAGGTCGAAGTGGAGGTCGGTTTCCGTGACCGCGCCGAAGGGACAGAGAGCAAACTGCGCACCTACCACGACGGTTTCAGAATCCTGCGGATCCTTTCCCAACTGCTGTTCCTGGAGCGCCCGTTCCTCGTGAATGGTGCGTTGGCACTCATCCTCGGCATTCTCGCTCTCTTTCTCGGCCTGCCAGTCGTCTGGACCTTCCTGGAGACCGGTCTTGTCCCTCGGCTCCCCACTGCGCTGCTCGCCTCTGCCCTCATGATCCTGGCGGGAGTGTTCCTGGTGCTGGGCGCCTTGCTTAACGGGGTGGTCATGACTCGGCGAGAAATGTCCCGGCTCTTCTACCTGCGCTGGGCAGCGCCCCCGTACGATCCGGATGGGCTGGCGGCCGTGGCAGACAGTCAGCGTGGCCCTGCCTCTGGTGAGGTGGCCGATGCACACTATGACCGGGGAGAAGGGCGCGATCAGCTGTGACTTCCTATTCCATTCCCCGCAACTACGGACGGCACTCGTGGAAGGGCCGGGCGCTGCGCATCGCTGGTGCCATGGTGGCGCTTCAATTCGTTCTGTTCGGGCTTCTCGTGGTTGGTCAAGCGGTGCCTGACAAGCCCATTGTGGACAATCTCGTTTCCGCGATCAACGAGGGAATCTACGGGCCCAGTTCCATGCGTGATCGGATGGGGTCCACCTCGGACACTTTCACGGAGTGCGTCGTGGTCGGAACGGGACTCGGTGCTGATCCCGAAGAATCTGCCTTCAGCCGGGCGGTGCGCATGCCGCGGATCGGCAACTGTGATGACGGAGTGGAGGACATCAAGGCCGTTGCCGCCGGTGAAGTGTTCCACGAGGACTACTACAAGTACTGGGCCGGCTACACGGTGTTCACCCGGCCGGCCCTTGCTGTCGTGGGAATGGACGGGCTGCGCATCGTCTCGGGGACCATGATGCTTGTGGCCCTGTTCGCAGCGTTCGTGGCCACGCGGGCCCGCACCACCACGGTTGTGTCGCTGGCGCTCTTCCTTCCTTTCGTCATGGGCACGAACATGCTGTCCACACCCTCGACGTCCTTCAGCCAGTCGATCTCCATAGCCTTCATCTTCTTGAACGTCCTCCTCACGGCAGCTGGAGTGGGGCGCGGCCGGTACTGGGGTCTCCTCGGACTCTGCATCGGGGCGGGGCTCTTCTGCTACGTGGATCTGCTCACCACTCCCGCGATCCCGTGGGCCATGTCGACCTTCGTCCTGGCGGCCGCCACCTGGTTCCGGACCCGCGACCTGCGTCATGCCGCAGGCTGGGGAGTGCTCGGCGCGGTTGCGTGGGCGGCGGCTTTTGGATTCACCTGGGTTTCCCGGTGGGCTTTTGGCGCGGCTTTCCTGGGCCTGGAACGCACGATTGACATGGTCAAGCAGAATGTCGGATTCCGTACCTCCGGGTCGTCCGCGGGTGTCACAGACAGCTTCGGGGCCGGCATAGCGCGCAACGTGTCGTACTGGTGGGAACATGTGCCGACCGCCCACGTGGTTCTCATCAGCTGCATCGCGGCAGCTCTGATCGGGCTCGTGCTGGCCGTCCGTCGTGGGGGCGCCGAGCGCCTCGTTGTGGCTGCTGTCCTGACCATGCCGGCCGCCGTGGTGCCGTTCTGGTATCTCGCGGTGAGCAACCACTCGCAGATCCATGCCTTCTTCGTGAATCGGGGGGTGCCGACCGTGCTGGCGGTCGTCACTGCGGCGTGTCTGCTCGCAGCTGCGCTACCCGCCAGTCCTGGCTCTCGGCTGGGGCGACGACCCAGGTCTGTTCCGGCGGCCGCGGACACGGGCGGTAGGGTGGAGCGTCGAGACCCGTACTCCACGCCCAGGAAGGAAGGCCGTCGCCCGTGAGCAACGCCAGTGATGAGAGGCCCCAGCAGAGCCAGGCTGCGGCGTCGGACGCCGTAGGCCCCACCGGTCGGCCGCTGCGGACCTTCCCGGATCCGCCCGAGCTGTCCACGCACGGCCCCGCGCGCATCATCGCCATGGTGAACCAGAAGGGCGGGGTGGGCAAGACCACCTCCACCATCAACCTGGGCGCCGCGCTCGCGGAGCTGGGCCGCAAGGTCCTGCTGGTGGACTTCGACCCGCAGGGCGCGCTGTCCGCCGGTTTCGGCTCCAACCCCCACGAGCTGGACCTCACCGTCTACAACGTGATGATGGACCGCTCCGTGGACGTGTGGGACGTGGTGCAGCAGACCCACGTGGAGAACGTGGACCTGCTGCCCGCCAACATCGACCTCTCGGCGGCCGAGGTGCAGCTGGTCAACGAGGTGGCGCGTGAACAGGTGCTCGCCTCCGCGCTGCGCAAGGTCGAGGACCACTACGACGTGATCCTCATCGACTGCCAGCCCTCCCTGGGCCTGCTCACCGTCAACGCGCTCACCGCCTCGCACGGGGTGATCATCCCGCTGATCTGCGAGTTCTTCGCCCTGCGCGCGGTCGCCCTGCTGGTGGACTCCATCTCCAAGGTGCAGGACCGCATCAACCCCAAGCTGCAGATCGACGGCGTCCTGGCCACCATGTTCGACTCCCGCACCCTGCACTCCCGTGAGGTCATCGCCCGGATCGTGGACGCGTTCGGGGACAAGGTCTTCGACACCGTCATCAAGCGCACCGTGAAGTTCCCGGACGCCACCGTGGCCGCGGAACCCATCCTCGCCTTCGCCAGCAACCACCCCGGCGCGGAGTCCTACCGCCAGCTCGCCCGCGAGCTCATCTCGCGCGGCGGCGCGCCGTGAACCACGCACGACGACGCCGCCCCGGCGCGTGAGCGGCGTCGTCGCCGTCCCTGCCGAGGCGCCGGGGGAGTCCCACGGCGGCTTCACCGTGGCCCTGGAGAACTTCCAGGGCCCGTTCGACGTGCTGCTGTCGCTGATCGCGAAGCACGAGCTGGACATCACCCAGGTCTCCCTGTCGGTGGTCACGGACGAGTTCATCCAGTACGTGCGCGCCCTGCAGGAGGACGCCTCGCCCAAGGCCCTGGACGAGGCCAGCGAGTTCCTGGTGGTCGCGGCCACCCTGCTGGACCTGAAAGCCGCCCGGCTGCTGCCGCGCGGCGAGGTCGAGGACGAGTACGACGTGGAGCTGCTCGAGGCCCGGGACCTGCTGTTCGCCCGGCTGCTGCAGTACAAGGCGTTCAAGGAGGTGGCCGGGCGGCTCAACGTCCGTTTCGCCGCCGAGTCCGTGCGGATCGCCCGCCAGGTGGATCTGGACCCTGCCATCACCACGGCCCTGCCCCCGCTCACGTGGACGCTGACCCCCGAGCAGCTCGCGCACCTCGCGGTGACGGCGCTGGACCCGGAGCGCCACGTGCCCGAGGAGGTGGACGTGGCGCACCTGCACGGCGCGCAGGTGCGGGTGGCGGACGAGGCCGAGGTGCTCGCGGACATCCTGCGGGACGGGGAGGACCACACGTTCCACTCCCTGGTGGCGGACGCGGAGTCCACGCTGGTGGTGGTGGTCCGGTTCCTCGCGCTGCTGGAGATGTACCGGGACCGCGTGGTCCGGCTGCACCAGGAGGACGTCCTGGGAGCGCTGCTCGTGCGCTGGGACGGCCCGGAGCAGTGGTCCGCCGCATCGCTCAGCAGCGAGTACACGGGCGCCGAGCCGGAGACCGCCCCGAGCGCGGACGGCGAAAACCTGGGAGAATGAGTCCCGCACAGGATCGGTGTGAACCGTACCGAAGGAGAGGATGACCGCGTGGCGGAGCAGACACCCCCCACGGCCCCCGCGGCGGAGACGTACCGCGCCGGGCCACCCACCACCCCGGCGGCCCCGGAACGCGCCGACGCACGGTCGTCGGCCAATACGGTGTCCAGGATCGACGAGTCGCATCCCGACGGCATGACACGCGACCAGTTGCTCTCCGCGCTGGAGGCGGTGCTCATGGTCGCGGCGGCCCCGGTGAGCCTGACGGAGTTCTCCCGGGTCACGGGTGAGCCCGAGCACCGGGTGCGCAGCGCACTGGAGCACCTCAAGGCCGAGTACGACGGAGTGACCGGAAACACCTCCGCCTCCACCCAACAGGGTGCCATGGCCGGATATGATGAACGGTCGGCCTCCAGATCCTTGGACGGCGTGGGGCACCGCGACGGCGCTCCCTCACCGTCCAGCGCCACCGCGCCTCGCGTGCGCGGGTTCGAGCTGCGTGACGTGGCCGGGGGCTGGCGGATCTACGCACGCAGCGACCACGCTCAGCTTGTCACGGACTTCGTGGTGGAGGGCAGCAGCTCGCGGCTCTCCCAGGCGGCGCTGGAGACGCTGGCGGTGGTGGCCTACCTGCAGCCCGTGTCGCGATCGCGGGTCTCCGCGATCCGTGGCGTGAACGTGGACGGCGTGGTGCGCACCCTGGTGCAGCGCGGCCTGCTCTCGGCCCACGAGCGGGAGGAGTCGTCCGGCTCCGTCCTGTACACCACCACCCCCCTTTTCCTGGAGAAGCTCGGTCTCGGCTCGCTGGACGAGCTGCCGGACATCGCACCGTTGCTGCCCGGAACCGACCAACTCGACGAGATAGAGGACTGAACAACGCATGGCTTCATCACACGGCAACGCACCCCGCGGCGGAGGCGCCCGCGGTCCCCAGGGCCGCGGCAAGGGCTCCAAGGCCGGGCCCAAGGGCGGCTTCCGCTCCGGCCCCGGCAAGAAGGGCTCCGGCGACGCCGCCGGCGGCCGCGGCTACGCCAAGGGCCCCGGCGCCAAGGGTCCGGGCGCCGCGCGCGGCAAGGGCCCCGCGGGCAAGGGGCCGGGCAAGCCCAAGGCCGGTGCCGCCCAGAAGGGCCCGCAGAAGCCCCGCGCCTTCGCGGGCGTGGACAAGTACGAGCGCCGCGCCTCGGCGATCAAGGAGCACGGCCCGCACCGGCGGCGTCGTCCCAAGAACCCGCCCGTGGACCGGCTGGAGGTCCACGACGAGAACGGCGTGCGGCTGCAGAAACTCATGGCGCAGGCCGGCGTGGCGAGCCGCCGCGTGTGCGAGGAGATGATCCAGGACGGCCGCGTGAGCGTGGACGGGGAGATCGTCACGGAGCTCGGCGTGCGCGTGGACCCCGCGCTGCAGGCCGTGCACGTGGACGGCATGCGCATCCAGACGGACGAGAAGCTCGTGTACTACGCGTTCAACAAGCCCGCCGGCGTGGTCTCCACCATGGAGGACCCGGACGGGCGCCGCTGCGTGAGCGACTACCTGGACCCGCGCAAGCACCAGCGCGTGTTCCACGTGGGGCGCCTGGACGTGGAGACCGAGGGTCTGCTGCTGCTCACCAACGACGGCGAGCTGACCAACCGGCTCACCCACCCCTCCTACGAGGTGCCCAAGACCTACATGGTCCAGGTGCACGGCCCCGTGGAGAAGGGCATCGGCAACCAGATGAAGGAGGGCATCCGCCTGGAGGACGGCGTGGCCAAGGTGGACGACTTCCGCCTGGTGGACTCCACCCCGGGCCACGTGCTCATCGAGGTGGTGCTGCACTCCGGGCGCAACCGGATCGTGCGCCGCATGTTCGACGCCGTGGACCACCCCGTGGAGAAGCTCGCGCGCACCCACGTGGGCCCCATCGCGATCGGCGACCAGAAGCAGGGCACGGTGCGCAAGCTCTCGTACACCGAGGTGGGCAACCTCCTCGCGTCCGTGGGGATGTGAGCGTGGTTCCCACCGCACCCACGAGCACCGGCCCCGTGCTGGTGGTGGGCTCCGGACTGCTCGGGGCGAGCATCGGGCTGGGGCTGCGCCACCTGGGGGTGGAGGTCCTGATCCGGGACGCCTCGCCCACCACGGAGGCCGTGGCCCAGGACATCGGCGCGGGCCGCTCCGTCCGCGCACTCCGCAGTGCGGGGGAGGAGCCCCCCGAGCCCGCGCTCGTGGTGGTCGCCGCACCGCCGGACGTGGTCGCCGAGCTGGTCGTCGAGGCGCTGGCCGAGCACCCGCACGCCGTGGTGCTGGACATCGCCTCCGTCAAGGCCCCCGTTCTCGACGCCGTCACGGCGGCGGGCGCGGACCTCACCCGCTACGTGGGCACCCATCCCATGGCCGGGCGCGAGAAGTCCGGGCCGGTGGCGGCGCGCGGTGAGCTGTTCACGTCCATGCCGTGGGTGGTCTGCCCCGGCCCCGCCACGGGAGCCGCCGCGGTGACCGCGGCCAAGAACCTCGCGGTGGACCTGGGGGCGACCCTGACCGTGATGGAGCCCGCGGAGCACGACGAGACCGTCGCGCTGATCTCCCACCTGCCGCAGGTGATGTCCTCGCTTCTGGCCTCGCGGCTGCAGGAGACCCCGCTGCACCAGCTGTCCCTGGCTGGGCAGGGGTTGCGGGACACCACGCGGATCGCGGGTTCCGACCCGGGGCTGTGGGTGCAGATCCTCTCTGCCAACGCGCAGCCCGTGGTGCGGTCCCTCCACCAGGTCCGGGAGGACGTGGAGCGGCTGATCGCCACACTGGAGGCGCCGGACGCGGACGGTGCACGCCTGGACATTGCCCGGCTGATGGCCGAGGGCAACGCCGGCCAGGCCCGGATCCCGGGCAAGCACGGCGGGGCACCCAAGGCCTTCGCCACGTTCACGGTGGCCGTGGACGACACGCCCGGTCAGATCGCCCGTCTCCTCACGGAGATCGGGGAGATCGGGGTCAACCTGGAGGACATGCGCCTGGAGCACTCGCCCGGGCAGCCCGTGGGTCTCGTGACCGTCTCGGTGGAGCCGAGCCGGCACGCGGACCTCGTGGAGGAGCTGCAGACACGCGGCTGGAAGGTGGTGCAGTGATGAACGCACGGGATGAGAGCGCACGGCTGGTCATCGCGGTCGACGGGCCCTCGGGGTCCGGGAAGTCCTCGGTGTCCAAGGAGGTGGCGCGGCGGTTCGGGCTCGCCTACCTGGACACCGGGGCGATGTACCGCGCGGTGACGTGGTGGTGCCTGGACTCGGGGGTGAGCTTCGACGACCACGAGGCCGTGGTGGCGGCCACCGAGACGGTGCCGCTGGAGATGGGCACGGACCCGGACGAGGAGCGCATCCTGGTCAACGGCGAGGACGTCCGCTCCGCGATCCGCGGGGACCTGGTCACGGACAACGTCTCCCGGGTCTCCACGATCGTCCCCGCCCGGGAGGTGCTGGTGCGCATGCAGCAGGACATCATCCGGGACAGCGGATTCCGGATCGTGGCCGAGGGTCGGGACATCACCACGGTGGTGGCCCCGGACGCGGACGTGCGGATCCTGCTCACCGCCTCGGAAGCGGCGCGGATGGCGCGGCGCGGCCGGCAGCTGGGCGCGGCGGCGTCGTCGAACCTGGAGGCGCAGGTGGTGGGCCGTGATGCGAAGGACGCCACCGTGGTGGACTTCATGAACGCGCAGGACGGCGTGCACCTGCTGGACTCCTCCGAACTGACCATGGAACAGACCGTGCAGGGCGTGATCGACCTGGTCATCCGCACCACGGACACGACACACGAGGGGGCCGCCACGGCCCCCGACGAGACGGGCGCTGACGCCCCCGAGGAAGCGAGGCAACCATGAGCGCACCCGACGAGCCCACGGTGGACTCCTACGAGCAGTCCGTGCTGGGCGGGGGCAACGAGGACATCTCGCAGCGCCTGGCCGCGATCGACGACACCGAGGCCGAGGCCCGTGCGCAGGCACTGCGCGAGGGACTGGCCGACTACGAGCTGGACGACGAGGACGCCGCGCTGCTCGCGGACTGGATCGACGGCGAGGAGGACCGGGACGCCCGCCGCCCCGATCCCGTGGTGGCCGTGGTGGGCCGCCCCAACGTGGGCAAGTCCACGCTGGTCAACCGCGTGATCGGTCGCCGCGAGGCCGTGGTGGAGGACACCCCGGGCGTGACCCGTGACCGTGTCTCCTACAAGGCGGAGTGGAACGGCAAGAACTTCACCCTGGTGGACACCGGCGGCTGGGAGCAGGACGCCAAGGGCATCAACAAGCGCGTGGCGGACCAGGCCGAGCTGGCCGTGGAGAACGCGGACGCCGTGCTGCTCGTGCTGGACGTGACCGTGGGCGTGACCGCGACCGACGAGGCCGTGGTGAGCATGCTGCGCCGCGTGAAGAAGCCCATCATCGTGGTGGCCAACAAGGCGGACTCCCCGCAGCTGGAGATCGAGGCCACCGCGCTGTGGTCCCTGGGCATGGGGGAGCCGTTCCCGGTGTCCGCGCTGCACGGCAAGGGCTCGGGCGACGCGCTGGACGCCCTGGTCAAGGCGCTGCCGGAGTTCTCCGAGGTGGCCGAGGCGGAGCTCGAGGGCGGGCCGCGGCGCGTGGCGCTGATCGGGCGCCCCAACGTGGGCAAGTCCTCCCTGCTCAACAAGCTGGCCGGCTCGGACCGTGTGGTCGTGGACCCGACCGCGGGCACCACGCGGGACCCGGTGGACGAGATCGTGATGCTCGGCGGGGAGCCGTGGCGCTTCATCGACACCGCGGGCATCCGCCGCCGCGTGCACCTGCAGCAGGGTGCGGACTTCTACGCGTCCCTGCGCACGCAGACCGCGCTGGAGCGCGCCGAGGTGGCGGTGGTGCTGCTCGCCGTGGACGAGGTGCTCTCCGAGCAGGACGTCCGCATCCTGCAGATGGCCGTGGACTCCGGGCGCGCCCTGGTGCTCGCGTTCAACAAGTGGGACACCCTGGACGAGGAGCGCCGCTTCTACCTGGAGCGCGAGATCGAGCGGGACCTGGCCCACGTGGCCTGGGCTCCGCGCGTGAACATGTCCGCCAAGACCGGGTGGCACAAGGACAAGCTGGTCCCCGCGCTGCACACGGCCCTGGACTCGTGGGACCGCCGCATCCCCACCGGGCGCCTCAACGCGTTCCTGGGGGAGATCGTGGCCGCCCACCCGCACCCCGTGCGCGGCGGCAAGCAGCCCCGCATCCTGTTCGGCACGCAGGTGGCCTCCCGGCCGCCCAAGTTCGTGCTGTTCACCACGGGCTTCCTGGACCCCGGCTACCGCCGGTTCATCCAGCGCCGCATCCGCGAGACGTTCGGGTTCGAGGGCACCCCGCTGGAGGTCACCATGCGCGTGCGGGAGAAGCGCCAGCGCAAGCGCTGAGTCCCCGCCGTTCCGCTGACGGGCCGTCCTCGGGTTTCTCCGGGGGCGGCCCGTTGCGCTGCCGGGCGGGAGCGGGGACGACGCCGCCCCGGCCCCGGGCAGGCAGGTCACCGCGCGCGGGTGGAGCACGCGGTCGATGTGAAAATCGTGACCGGGTGGGGTAATGTATCCCAAGTGTTCGGCGCTGGTTCCCCAGGGCTGAGCGCGGTCGCGGGATGTGGCGCAGCTTGGTAGCGCACTTGACTGGGGGTCAAGGGGTCGCAGGTTCAAATCCTGTCATCCCGACCAATCACCCCGGTAGGACGGTCGTCCTACCGGGGTTTTTCGTGCCTGCCTGGCCCCTCACGTGTCCTTCGTGAGCCGTACCCAGCCGTCGCTGAGCCGTGCTTTGAGCCCCGCCGCGCGGGACACCGGTGCCAGCGCGTGGGAGAGGCACGCCACGGCGTCGTACCCCTCGTGGTCCACGCCCGGCAGCACGTGGAGGTGGGTGTCGAAACCCGCCGCACGGTACGCCGCCACGCCCTCCTCGGCGGCGCCCAGCGCGCTCCACTCGGGCGGGTTGGTGGCGCCGTCCACGTCCAGCTCACCCACCCACCAGTGCATGGCGGTGGAGCCGATGCAGGGGCGGGCCTTCTTCTTGCGGGCCACCGGCGCGTCGGCTCCGCCGCCCCCGATGATGACGGCCCCGCCACGGGCCATGCCCTCGATGCCGCGGTCGAGCAGCTCGTAGGTGATGAACTCCGCGCCCCCGCTGTAGCCGATCAGCCAGAGGGTCGAGGAGTCCACGTCCGAGTGCCGCGCCACGAGGTGCTCGTGCAGCGCACGGAAGAACTTGCCGTTGCCCTTGCAGTCCTCCCACCACGTGTACCCGTCCCCGCGGCCGTCCGTGTCCGGGGTGTTCACGGCCACGAGCATGAGGTTCCGGGCCTGCGCCGCCACGGCGAGCCGGGCGAGGTCCCCTTCCTCGGGCCAGTTGATCGAGGTGTCGTCCAGGTCCCAGTAGTCGCCGTCGAAGTAGTACAGGAACCCCGCGGTGCCCGTGCGCCACACGTGGTACCAGGACCGCATGCCGTTGGGCGCGGTGAAGTCGATGAAAGTCTCCGGTGTCATGATCCCCCCAGATCGTGAAGCCTCGGTGCCGCGGCCACGTCCCCCGCGCGGCGTCGCCCCCAGTATGACGCAGCGCCCCGGTGACCACCTCCGGACGACGCGGCCGGACGACGCCGCGGGGGTGCCTGCCGCGGCGCCGTGACGCGCGGCGTCGTCCGACCGACCCGCACCCGCCCGGGGGTGGTGGGGTGGCGGTGCCGCGTGCTTGGCTGGAGGGACACCGAGGAAGGGAAGCACCATGAGCAGCGTCATCACCACCTACCTGCAGGACCACCACGCGGGATCGGCCGCGGGAGTGGCCGCGTTCCGCCGCGTGGCCGAGTTCCACGGGGACGCCGAGGTGCGCGAGGCGGTGGGTCGCATGGCGGAGGACATCGCGCAGGACCAGGTCGCCCTGGAAGAGGTCATGGCCTCGGTGGGGGTCCAGCCGGCGGCGCTCAAGGACCTTCCCGCGCGCGCGGCCGAGAGGCTCGCGCGGCTGAAGCCGAACGAACGGATCAGCAGGCGCTCGCCGCTGTCCGACATCGAGGAGCTGGAGGCACTCGTGGCCGCCGTCCACGCGAAGCGGCTAGGGTGGCGAATGCTCCTGGAGGCTCCGGACGACAGGCTGGACCGTGATCTGCTGCGGCGGCTGTGCGAGCGCGCCGAGGAGCAGGAGAAGACGCTGGACCTGTTGCGGCTGGGGCAGGCCCACAAGCTCACCAGCTCGTGACGTCCCGGCCGCGCACCGTTCGAAGGGACCCCATGACCACCGCCGACCAGATGCCCTCCCTGCGCCGACGCACGAGCACCAAGTGGCGCAGCTACCCCGAGGACGTCCTGCCCATGTTCATCGCGGAGATGGACTTCCCCACGCCGCCCCCGGTCAAGGCCGCGCTGGAGGCCGCGATCGAGAACAACGACACGGGATACGCGGCCACGGCGGACCGCGGTGCGGCGCAGGCGTACGCGGACTTCGCGGCCGCACGCTGGGGCTGGCGGCCAGACCCCGAGCGCATCATGTACACCACGGACGTCACCGTGGTGATCGTCGAGGCGCTGCGCCGGCTCATCCGCCCAGGCGAGGGCGTGGTCCTCACCCCGCCGGTGTACGCACCGTTCTACCACCTGGTCGCGGAGGCGGGGGGCCGCCCGGTGGAGGTCCCGCTGCAGGACGACGGCGCCGCGTACCGTCTGGACCTGCCCGGCATCGACGCCGCGCTGGCCGCGGGCGCCCGCGCGGTGCTGCTGTGCAACCCCCACAACCCGCTGGGCCTGGTCCACGCCCACGAGGAGCTGACGGAGCTCGCCGAGATCGTGGAGCGGCGCGGCGCCCACGTGGTGAGCGACGAGATCCACGCACCGCTCACGCACCGCGGCGCCACCTTCACCCCGTACCTGTCCGTGTCCGACGCCGCCCGTCGGCACGGTGTCGCGGCGGCCTCCGGGAGCAAGGCCTTCAACCTCGCGGGGCTCAAGGCCGCCATGTTCGTGGTGGACTCCGAGCCCATGGCCCAGTGGCTGGCCACGGTGCCCGACGCCGTGTCCTACCGGACGGGGATCATGGGCCTGCTGGCCACGCAGGAGGGCTTCCGGCACGCCACGGACTGGTTGGACGCGACCATCGAGGTGATCGAGAGCAACATCGCGCTGCTCGAGCGCCAGCTCGCGGACAAGCTGCCGCAGGTCCGGTTCCGCCGGGGCAGCGCCACGTACCTGGCCTGGCTCGACATGCGGGACCTGGACTGGGGGGATGACCCTGCCGAGCACGCGGCGGAGCACGCCAAGGTGGCGCTGTCATCAGGCCCCACGTTCGGCGCCGGGGGAGCGGGTTTCGCGCGCATGAACCTGGCGTGCTCCCCGGACACGATCGTGGAGGCGGTGGACCGGCTCAGCTCGGCCGCGCGCGGATGACGTCTTGCGTACTGCGGCTCGGCCGGGGCACACTGCTGGCCCCGTGAACAGAACACCGTCGGTCCGTGGTGGCGGTGGCCTGCGGTGCCCGCGGCGCAACGCCCCCACGTCATCGCACCGCGTGGAAGGAGCCCCGTGACCCGTACCGTCCCCGTGCTGATCCTCACCGGCTACCTGGGCGCCGGCAAGACCACCGTGCTCAACCACGTCCTGGCCACGGGCGGGGGCCGTGTGGGAGTGGTGATCAACGACTTCGGGGACGTGAACGTGGACGCCGGTCTCGTGGCGGGCCACGTGACGGAACCCCTGTCGATCGCGGGCGGCTGCCTGTGCTGCCTGCAGGACCCCGCGCAGCTGGACGACGCCCTGCGCACCCTGTCCCGCCCGGCACTGGACCTCGACGCCATCGTCATCGAGGGCTCGGGGATCGCGGAACCGCCCGCGCTGCTCCAGCTCGTGCTGGGCAGCACCGTGGACTCCGTCCGCTTCGGCGGTCTCGTGGAGGTCGTCGACGCCGCCCACGTGCCCCACGCCGAGCAGCGTGGCTGGGACCTCGCGCAGCACGTCAAGGCCGCGGCGCTCGTGCTGCTCACCAGGACGGACGTGGCGGAGCCCCACGAGTCCGCGCGCGTGCGCGAGCGGGTCGCGCAGGCCAATCCCCACGCCATGGTGCTCGAGGCACCGTGGGGAGCCGTGGACCCGCGACTGTTCTTCGATGCCGCAGAGCGTGCCGTGCCCGAGGGCGGCCAGCTACCGCTGTGGGAGCTCGGCACCGCCGGTGGGCACGCGCACCACGTCCACCACCGCGCCGCGAGCCTGGACGTGCCCGCCACGGTGGACCCGGCGGCGCTCGCGGACCTGCTGGAGGATCCCCCGGACGAGGTCTACCGCGTCAAGGCCGTGGTGGACGTGGCCACGGTCCGCGGAGCCCGCCGCTACGTGGCGCACTCCGTGGCAGGGTTCGTCACGGTCGAGCGGGCACCGCGGCCGGCGGGCGCGGCGCCACACTCGGTGGTCGTGGCCATCGGCCCGGAGAACGACGCCGCCGTGCCCGTGGATCTCACGGGTATCGTCAACCGGTCCCCAGCTCCGGCCACCGCACGCGAGCTGCGCCGCCTCACCCGGTTCCTGTGAGACCCGCGGCCCCGCCGCGCACGGTCCTGGGAGACCCGCGGCGATGCCCGGGCCCGGAGCGGCAGGTTCATCGCCGCCTCAGGGGCGGGTGGATCCGGACATCGGGGGCGTGGTCGGTCAGGTCAGGTTGGAGAAGTGCTCCACCTTCCGGGTGGGCCCCGTCACCAGGATCTGGTCGTCGTCGTAGAGCATGGTCCCGGCCTCGATGGGCTCCCACTGCCCGCCCGGGCGGCACACGGCCACGACCGAGACCCCGAGCCGCTGCCTCACGTTCAGCAGGTCCATGGGGCGCTGCTGGATGGGTTCCGGCGGGGTGCAGCGGACCAGCGCGTGGCCGTCGTCGATCGGCACGAAGTCCAGGATCCGGTGCTGCACCAGGTGCGCTGCCCGGGTGCCCATGTCGCTCTCGGGGTTGACCACGTTCTGCACGCCCAGCTGCGTGAGGATCTCGGCGTGCGGCTCGGTGAGGGCCTTGGCCCAGATGCCCGGGCACCCGAACTTCACGAGCCGGGACGCGGTGAGGATGCTCGCCTCGATGTTGGAGCCGATGCCCACCACCACGCGCTCGAACTCGTCCACGGACAGCTCGCGCAGCACGTCCTCGTCCGTGGCGTCCGCGCGCACCACCGAGGTCAGCTTGCCGTTGAAGCGCTGCACGGTGGCCTGGTCGTGGTCGATGCCCAGCACGTCGGTCTCGTTGCGCATGAGCTCCAGGGCGAGGGCACCCCCGAACCGACCCAGCCCGATCACGGCCACGGCGTCGGACATGCCTCGACGGGAGATCTCGGAGAGTTGGGAACCGAACATGGGACTTCCTTCCGGGGTGGGGCGTCCTGCGGCGGCGGGATGCCGGGGAAGCGCTGCGCGGCGTCGTGCCGGATCAGCGCGGGAGCGGGTGGATCAGCCGATGAGCGGCCGTTCCTTGGGCAGGCCGAACGAGGGCGGACGTCGACCGTAGGCGATCGCGGCGGCCACGGTGACCGGACCCAGCCGGCCCATGACCATCAGGGCGATCAGCACGCACTGGGCAAAGGGCTCCAGTGCGGGCGTGATCCCGGTGCTCAGACCCACCGTGGAGAACGCGGAGACCACCTCGAACAGCACCCGGTCCAGTCCCAGGGACTGGTCCGTGAGCATGAGCAGCATGGACCCTCCGATGACGGCCCCGGCGGCCAGCACCACCACCGTGATCGCCTCGCGCTGCACGGAGCGGGAGAGCTGCTTGCCGAGCACCGGCACGGCGGCACCGCCCCGGATCTCCGTGAGCGCGATGAAGAACAGCACGCCGAACGTGGTGACCTTGAGCCCGCCGGCGGTGCCCGCAGGGCCACCGCCGATGAACATGAGGATGTCCATGCCGAGCCACGACACGGGGTGCATCTGGGAGATGTCGATGCTGTTGAACCCCGCGGTGCGGGAGATCGTGGACTGGAAGAACGCGTTGAGCACCTTGACGGCGGGGGACTGCGACCCGAGGGTGGCCGGGTTGCTCCACTCGAGCACCAGGATGAACACGGTGCCGCTGAGGAGCAGCAGCGGGGTGGCGAACAGCACCAGGCGGGTGTTCATGCTCCACCGGTGCGGAATCCTGATGTGCCGCCGCAGCTCGGCGAGGACCGGGAAACCCAGGCCGCCCAGGATCACGCACGAGGACAGGGTGAGCAGCACCACGGCGTCGCCCGAGAAGTCCATCACGTTCAGGGTGTAGAGCGCGAAACCGGCGTTGTTGAACGCTGACACCGCGTGGAAGACCCCGTGCCACAGTGCGGTGCCCACGGAGTAGTCGTAGTGCAGCAGGAACCGCAGGAACAGGATGGTGGCCGCGGTGCCCTCGATGACCAGGGTGGTCCCCACGATGCGTGCGACCACGAGGCGCGCTCCGCCACCGGACTTGGTCTCCGCGCTGGTCAGCAGCCGGGCGGAGAGACCGAGCCGACGGGACAGCAGGATTCCCAGCATGGTGGTGAACGTCATGACGCCGAGCCCACCCACCTGGATGAGACAGATGATCACCACCTGGCCGAACGGGGTCCAGTACGTGGCGGTGTCCACGGTGATCAGCCCCGTGACGCACAGCGCCGAGGTGGCGGTGAAGGCCGCCGTGATCACGTCCGTGCTGCCCGGGGCCACCGTGGCCAGCGGCAGCATGAGGAGACCCGTTCCCGTAAGCAGCGCCAGCAGGAACGCGGAGAGAATCAGACGCGCGGAACGCCCCGGGGTCAGCTCGTGGACGTGCAGGGGGTCCCGGCGGGACCTCATTGTGGGGACGGTCCGGCGGATCCGGGAGCCGTGGGTGTGGACGCGGATCGCCGCCTGGCGAAAAGCCTCGGTGATGGGCACCGGGCCAAAATACCCCGGTGGCGGCCCCCGGACACCCATTCGTGGCGCTGCGCACGGAGCGTGTTGGGCTACGGCGAAACGGTTGCACTGCACACGCACGCGTGTGATGTGCGCTACTGCCGCGGATGTGCCCTAAACTGACCGGCATGACCAACATTCCCGCGGAACTCGCGTACACGGCAGAGCACGAGTGGGTCCAGGACCTCAACGACGACAGCACCTTCAAGGTGGGCATCACCGACCACGCCCAGAGTGAGCTGGGTGAGGTCGTCTTCGTCCAGCTGCCGGAGGTCGGGGACTCCGTCACGGCGGGGGACGTGGTGGGGGAGATCGAGTCCACCAAGTCCGTGAGCGACCTCTTCGCTCCCGTCAGCGGTGAGATCGTCTCCGTCAACGACGAGCTCTCGGACACCCCGGGGCTGCTCAACGACGCACCCTACGAGGCCGGCTGGCTCTTCACGGTGCGGGTGGAGTCCCAGGACGCCACGGCCGACCTGCTGGACGCGCAGGCCTACCAGCAGCTGCTGGACTAGACTCGAACTTCCACGTGAGCTGAGGGGAACCCATGCCTAATCAAGAGAACTCGGGCGCGCAGTCGGGCCCGGAGACCACGTCCATCCAGATCGTCGCGGACGTGCTCTCCACCGCCGCGCAGCACAAACTCACCGAGGGTGAGCAGAACGCCGTGGCCTCGCTTCCCCCGGGGTCTGCTCTGCTGCTCGAGACCAACGGTGGGCTGACGGGTGCGCGCTTCCTGCTGGACCGGGACGAGGTCGTGGCCGGACGCCACCCCGCGTGCTCCGTGTTCCTGGACGACGTCACCGTCTCCCGGCGGCACGCGGAGTTCATCCGCCGCAACAACACCTTCGAGATCGTGGACCAGGCCTCGCTCAACGGCACGTACGTCAACAGCGACCGCGTGAACACCAAGGTGCTCGAGAACGGTGACGAGGTGCAGATCGGCAAGTTCCGCTTCACGTTCTACCACTCCGTGCAGAACGGGTCCTGACACCCTCCATGCCTGAGACCGGACTCCCGCAGACCGCCCGTGTCGGCATCGGCGCACTGCTGCGTCAGCTGCAGCCGCGCTTCCCGGATCTGACCGCGTCGAAAGTGCGTTTCCTGGAGGACCAGGGTCTTGTGCACCCGCACCGCACCGCGTCCGGATACCGCAAGTACTCGGAGCAGGATGTGGAGCGTCTCACCACGGTGCTCAGTCTGCAGCAGGAGAGGTATCTTCCGCTGCGGGTCATCAGGGAACGCCTGGACCGCGGGGAGGACCCCGCCGCCGGTGCCGAACGGCAGCGTCCTCGGGTGTCGGTGGACGCCGCGGAGCCAGGGGCCGCCGACGCCGGAGACCCGCCTCGCCCGAGCTCGGCCCGGTACTCGTTGCGCGAGCTCGCCGCGAGATCCGGAACGGAGGTCCCGCTGCTGCGCGAGCTGCTGACCCACGGGCTGATCGTGGAGCGCTCCGGCGCCTACGACGAGCACGCCCTGGCCGTGGCGGTGGCCGCCGGGAAGCTCCGCGGCTACGGCATCGAGCCCCGGCACCTGCGCGTGCTGCGGGGTGCCTCCGAGCGGGTCGTGGCACTGGTGGACGGCAGCGTGGCGCCGCTGCGCACGCGACGCGATCCGGAGACCCGGCGCAGGGCCGTGCTGCGCGCCCGTGAGATCGCGGCCTTGTGCCTGTCCGTGATGTCCGCGGTGGTCACCACCCAGGTGGACGACACGGTGCGTTCCTTCCACACCCCGGACTCCTCCGGGAGCGACACGTGAGCGCGGACGTCCGCATGGAGATCGCGGGGGTGCGCATGGACGTCCCCACGGGCCAGCCCGTGGTGGTGCTGCGTGAACTGGACGGGCCCCGTCGTCTGCCCATCTGGCTGGGCACCAACGAGGCCACGTCGATCGTGTTCGCCCTGCAGGGGATCGAGCCCCCTCGCCCGCTGACCCACGACCTGCTGCTGGCGGTGGTGCGGGAGCTGGGCCGCAGCATCACCCGAGTGGTGGTGCACACCGTGGAGGACACGGTGTTCCACGCGGCCATCTCCTTCGACGACGCCACCGTGGTGGATGCCAGGGCCTCGGACGCGCTCGCCCTCGCGGCGCGCACCGGGTGCCCCATCCTGTGCTCCTCGGCCGTGCTGGACGAGGCGGGGCTGGTGCTCAGCCCGGACGGCGAGCTGCGGGAGCAGGCGGTGGAGTCGCCAGGGGGAGCGGAGGCCCAGGTGAGGGAGTTCCGCGACTTCCTGGACCACGTGGACCCGGACGACTTCCAGTCCTGACCGCCCCGGTGCACACGGGGTGCGCCACCCACGGCGACACGACCTGAACCGCACCGGATGTCTTTGACCCGTTCCAGCCGGGGGTTTACCGTCAGGGGAGCATGGTGGGCCGTCCCCTGCCCGCCCCACGCACGAGGAGGACGCTTGAGCAATCCTGAGTTGCCGCTGGACGCGGCGCAGCTGCGCGCATCCTCCCTGGCCGGGGGAACGCAGGAGATGCTGTTCTCGGACGACCTCACCGCGCTCGACGAGACCGTGGGCTTCCGCGGACCCACCGCGTGCAAGGCCGCCGGCATCAGCTACCGGCAGCTCGACTACTGGGCGCGCACCAGCCTCGTGGAGCCCACGGTGCGCGGCGCCAAGGGATCCGGCTCGCAGCGTCTCTACAGCTTCCGGGACATCCTCGTCCTCAAGGTGGTCAAGCGGCTGCTCGACACCGGCGTCTCCCTGCAGCAGATCCGCTCCGCCGTGGGCGCCCTGCGTCTCAGGGGCATCGAGGACCTCACCCGGCTGACCCTGATGTCAGACGGCGCGAGTGTCTACGAGTGCACCTCCCCCCACGAGGTCATCGACCTCGTCCAGGGCGGGCAGGGTGTGTTCGGCATCGCCGTGGGCCGCGTGTGGCGCGAGGTGGAGGCCACCCTGGCCTCCATGCCCGCAGAGCATGCCTCCCTGGAGGGTGCCGCGGAGGCCGCGGGGCCGTTCCCCGAGGACGAGCTCTCCGCGCGTCGCGCACGGCGTCGCACGAAGAACGCCGGCTGACCGGGAGGGCATCGCCTCAGCGCGTGAGCCCCTCCAGCACGGCGGTGAAGCGTCCGGCGATCTCGGCCGCTTCCGCACCCGGCCAGCGGTGCACGGGCCACGCCGCCCCCTGAGCCTGCTGCACCACCGGGAGGTCGGGCAGCACGGGGTCCACCACGAGCGGCCCGAACAGGTCCCGGAGTTCCCGCAGCCGGTGCTGCTGCTCCTGGGAGGCGTTGCGCACCCTGTTGATCACGACCCCTGCCTCGGGCACGGCCCAGATGCGGGAGGACTCGAACTGCGCCAGGGCGCTCATGGTGCGTTTCGTCCCGGCCACGGAGAACAGCGACGGCTCGGCCACCGAGAGGACCTTGTGGGAGGCCGCCCACGCCATACGGGTGAGCGCGCTGAGGGTGGGCGGGCAGTCGACGAGCACGAGTTCGTAGCGGTCCAGCCCACGCAGAGCGGTCTCCAGCCGTTTCAGGTCCTTCGGCCGGTACGCCGCGTGGTCCAGGTGCGACGACGCCGCAGATCCCGGGGCGACGTCGAGCACGGGAACGCGCGTGGTGCGGGCGGCATCCGGCGCCCAGGCGCGGGGGCCGGCCGTGGAGGTGTCCGGGGTGATGGGGTGCGTGGTCCAGGGCGAGGCCTCGGCCACCGAGGCGAGAGCGCCCTTGCGGGGCCGGCGGAGCACGGTGCCCACCTCGTGGCCCGCGCGCGCGTGCACACCCAGTGCCGTGGAGGCGTCCCCGTGGGGGTCGAGGTCCACGACCAGCGTGGGGATCCTGGCGTCCAACGCGGCGGATGCCAGCCCCAGGACCACGGAGGACTTGCCCACGCCGCCTTTGAGGCTGCTGATGCTGACGATCTGCACGGATGACCCTTCTGTAACCCAAAGGGGGGCTGTCCGCCGCCCCGTTACATGCTAATGGGTGCCCTTCGGGGGACAGGACAGACGTGCCGTGACACGATCACCGGATCACGCTCCCGTGAGGTCTGGCTCACGTAAGCTGAGAGCCGGTATCAACTCCTCACCCAGTGCGCGCGCCCTTGCGGACGTGCACGGAAACGGACCTCATGTTTTCCAAGATCTTGGTGGCCAACCGTGGCGAGATCGCCATCCGCGCCTTCCGCGCGGCGTACGAGCTCGGCGCAGGGACCGTGGCGGTGTTCCCCCACGAGGACCGCAACTCCATCCACCGGCAGAAGGCCGACGAGGCCTACAACATCGGTGAGGAGGGCCACCCGGTTCGGGCGTACCTGGACGTGGCGGAGATCGTGCGCGTGGCCAAGGAATCCGGGGCGGATGCCATCTACCCGGGCTACGGGTTCCTCTCCGAGAACCCCGAGCTGGCCCGGGCCGCGGCGGCGGAGGGCATCACGTTCGTGGGTCCGCGCGCCGAGATCCTGGAGCTCGCCGGGAACAAGGTGGAGGCGCTGCGCGCCGCTCGGCGTGCCGGGATCCCCACCCTGGACTCCTCGGAGCCCTCATCGGACAAGGACGCGCTGATCGCGGCCGCCGAGAAGATCGGCTACCCCGTGTTCGTCAAGGCCGTGGCCGGCGGCGGCGGGCGCGGCATGCGCCGCGTGGAGAGCCCCGAGCAGCTGCCCGGCGCCCTGGACGCGGCGATGCGCGAGGCGGACACCGCCTTCGGCGATCCCACGGTGTTCATCGAGCAGGCCGTGCTGCGCCCCCGGCACATCGAGGTCCAGATCCTCGCGGACAACGAGGGCAACATCGTGCACCTGTTCGAGCGCGACTGCTCCCTGCAGCGGCGCCACCAGAAGGTTATCGAGATCGCCCCGGCCCCGCAGCTGGAACCCGAGATCCGGGACGCCCTGCACCGCGACGCCGTGAAGTTCGCCAAGGAGCTGGGCTACGTGAACGCCGGGACCGTCGAGTTCCTCGTGGACACCGCCGGTGAGCGCGCGGGCCAGCACGTGTTCATCGAGATGAACCCGCGCATCCAGGTGGAGCACACCGTCACCGAGGAGATCACGGACGTGGACCTCGTGCAGTCCCAGCTGCGGATCGCCGCGGGGGAGACGCTCGAGGACCTGGGCATCAGCCAGGACGGCCTGCGGGTGCGCGGCGCGGCGCTGCAGTGCCGCATCACCACCGAGGACCCCGCGAACGACTTCCGGCCGGACGTGGGCAAGGTCTCCGCCTACCGCTCCGCGGGCGGCGCCGGCGTGCGCCTGGACGGCGGCACGCTGTACGCGGGTGCCGAGATTTCTCCGCACTTCGACTCGATGCTGGTGAAGCTCACGTGCCGTGGCCGCGACTACGAGACCGCCGTGCTGCGCGCCCGGCGAGCGCTGGCGGAGTTCCGCATCCGCGGGATCGCCACCAACATCCAGTTCCTGCAGTCGGTGCTGCACAACCCGGACTTCCTGGTCGGCGACGTGGCCACGGACTTCATCGAGAACCACCCGGACCTGCTCAAGGGCAAGGGCTCGGCGGACCGTGGTACTCGCGCCCTGAACTACCTGGCCGAGATCACGGTGAACAAGCCCAACGGTGAGCGCGTGGACGGCATCGACCCGCGCGACAAGTTGCCGCACTACCCGGGTGACAAGAGGGACGAGCCCTACCGCAGCCCCTTCGACGGGCCCTCGAAGCACGAGGTCCCCTCGGGCTGGCGCCAGGTGCTGCAGGAGAAGGGCCCCGAGGGTTTCGCCCGCGCCCTGCGTGAGTACGAGCCGCTCGCGGTGACCTCCACGACCTTCCGCGACGCCCACCAGTCGCTGCTGGCCACGCGGGTGCGCACCCGCGACCTGCTCGCGGCGGCCCCGGCCTACGCCCACCTGCTGCCGGGTCTGCTCTCGGTCGAGGCCTGGGGCGGCGCCACGTACGACGTCGCGCTGCGCTTCCTGGGGGAGGACCCCTGGGAGCGGCTGCGGCTGCTGCGCGAGGCCATGCCCAACATCCCCATCCAGATGCTGCTGCGCGGGCGCAACACCGTGGGCTACACGCCGTACCCCGTGGAGGTGACCAACGCGTTCGTCGCGGAGGCCGCGGAGACGGGTGTGGACATCTTCCGCATCTTCGACGCGCTGAACGACGTGGAGCAGATGCGCCCCGCGATCGAGGCCGTGCGCGCCACCGGGACCGCGGTGGCCGAGGTGGCCCTGTGCTACACGGGCAACATGCTGGACCCGGACGAGACCGTCTACACGCTGGACTACTACCTGGATCTCGCGCAGCAGTGCGTGGACGCCGGGGCCCACGTGCTCGCAATCAAGGACATGGCGGGTCTGCTGCGCCCCGAGGCGGCACGCCGGCTCGTCACGGCGCTGCGCGAGCGCTTCGACCTCCCGCTGCACCTGCACACCCACGACACCGCGGGCGGTCAGCTGGCCACCCTGCTCGCCGCGTCCGAGGCGGGCGTGGACGCGGTCGACGCCGCGGCGGCGTCGATGGCCGGGACCACGTCCCAGGTCTCCGGCTCCGCGCTCGTGGCGGCGCTGGAGAACACCGAGCGCGACACCAACCTGGGCCTGGACGTCGTGAGCGACATGGAGCCCTACTGGGAGGTCGTGCGCTCGATCTACAAGCCCTTCGAGTCCGGGCTCACAAGCCCCACGGGCCGCGTGTACCGCCACGAGATCCCGGGCGGTCAGCTCTCCAACCTGCGGCAGCAGGCGATCGCACTGGGCCTGGGCGAGAAGTTCGAGGCCATCGAGGACATGTACTACGCCGCGGACAAGATGCTCGGGCACCTGGTCAAGGTCACCCCGTCCTCCAAGGTGGTGGGGGACCTCGCCCTGCAGCTCGTGGGCATGGACGTGGACCCCGCGGAGTTCGAGGCGGACCCCCGCAAGTTCGACATCCCGGCCTCGGTGATCAACTTCCTGGCCGGGGAGCTGGGGACCCCGCCCGCGGGCTGGCCCGAGCCGTTCCGCACCAAGGCCCTCGAGGGACGCACCGTGAACCTCGCGGACGAGGAGCTCTCGGCGGAGGACCGCGAGGCGCTCGAGCAGCCCGGTGCGGTGCGCCGTGCCACGCTCAACCGCCTGCTGTTCCCGGGGCCCACGAAGGACTTCGAGTCCTCCCGCACCAAGTACGGTGACGTCTCCGTGCTGCACACGCGCGACTTCCTCTACGGTCTGGACCAGGACCACGAGCACGTGATCTCGCTGGGCAAGGGTGTGCGCCTGCTGGTGACCCTGCAGGCCATCTCCGAGCCGGACGAGAAGGGCATGCGCACCGTGATGGTGACCCTCAACGGCCAGCTGCGCCTGCTGGAGATCCGCGACGAGTCCGTGAAGTCGCAGGCCGTGGAGACCGAGAAGGCGGACACGTCCCAGCCGGGCCACGTGGCGGCGCCGTTCGCCGGCGCGGTCACGGTCACCGTCTCGGAGGGCGACACCGTCTCCGCCGGGGACTCGGTGGCCACGATCGAGGCCATGAAGATGGAGGCCTCCATTACGGCTCCCGTGGGCGGAACGGTCTCCCGCGTGGCGCTCGCCGACACCGCGCACGTGAGCGGCGGGGACCTGGTCCTGGTGATCGACCCCCAGTGATCCGCAGGGATTCCCACGGCGGCCACGCCGTGGGCTGAACGGACGCCACCCCGCACCCCGTGTGCGGGGTGGCGTCCTAGCATGGGGCCCATGCGATCTTTCGACCTGATCATCGTCGGCTCCGGCTCGGGCAACTCGCTGCTCACGGACGAGTACCGGGACCTGGACGTGGCCATCGTGGAACCCGGCCGCTTCGGGGGCACGTGTCTCAACGTCGGCTGCATCCCCACCAAGATGTACGTGTATCCCGCCACCGTGGCGGACCAGGCACGGGACGCCGGGCGGCTCGGGCTGGACGCCACGGTCGACGGCGTGGACTGGCCGGGGATGCGGGACCGGATCTTCGGTCGCATCGACGCGATCTCCGAGGGCGGGCTGGACTACCGGCGTTCGCTGGAGAACGTCACGGTCATCCAGGAGTACGTGCACTTCGTGGAGCCCCGCGTGCTGGAGACGGACTCGGGGGAGCGGATCACCGCACCCCGGATCGTGCTGGCCAACGGCTCCCGCGTGCACGTCCCGGACGTGCCCGGCACGGATCTGCCGGGGGTGCACACGTCGGACACGGTGATGCGCATACCGGAGCTGCCGCGGGACGTGGTGGTGGTGGGCGGCGGCTACATCGCCGCCGAGTTCTGCCACGTGTTCCAGGGCCTCGGCGCGTCGGTCACGCAGCTCAACCGCTCGCAGCGCCTGCTGCGCGCCCACGACGACACGATCGCCGAGCGCTTCACCCGTGAGGCCGCCGCGCACTGGGACCTCCAACTGGGGTGGAGCCTCACGGGCATCCGGACCTCGGAGGACGGCCGGCTCACGGTCTCGGCGGACGCGAGCGACGGCTCCGGGAAACAGTGGGAGCGCACCGCGGACGTGGTGTTGCTCGCCACCGGGCGCATCCCCAACGCGGACACCCTGAACCCCGGAGCCGCCCACCTTGACGTCACCGAGCGCGGGCTGCTCGCCGTGGACGAGCAACAGCGGGTGCTCTCGGGCGGGCAGCCGGTCGAAGGCCTCTGGGCACTCGGCGACGTGTCTTCCCCGCACCAGCTCAAGCACGTGGCAAACGCCGAGGCCAGGGTGGTCTCCCACAACGTGGTCCACCCGGACGACCAGCGCAGCACCGACCACCGCTTCGTGCCCGCCGCGGTCTTCACGGAGCCGCAGATCGCGTCCGTGGGCATGACCGAACGTGCCGCGCGGGCCTGGGCGGAGCGCACGGGCCATGAAATCACCGTCAAGGTGCAGGACTTCGGCGACGTGGCGTACGGGTGGGCCATGGAGGACCACGTGGGTCTCTGCAAGCTCATCGCGGACTCCGGCACCGGGGAGCTGCTCGGGGCGCACCTGATCGGCCGGGAGGCGTCCAACCTGATCCAGCCGCTCGTGCAGGGCATGGCCTTCGGGCTGCGCGTCCACGAGATGGCGCGCGGACAGTACTGGATCCACCCCGCTCTCGCCGAGGTCGTGGAGAACGCGCTGCTCGGGCTGGACGTCCCGGGCCAGCGCGCGGACTGAACGACGACGCCGCCCGCGCCACGGGGCTCAAGGGTGCGGGCGGCGTCGCGGTCGCGGGGGCTACTTTGCGTAGATGTCGTCGATGACGTCCGCGAAGTCCTCGGCGACCACGGCCCGCTTGAGCTTGAGGGACGGCGTGAGGTAGCCGTCCTCCACGGTGAGGTCGCGGTCCAGGATCCGGAAGGCCTTGATGCCCTCAGCGCGCGAGACCTTGGTGTTCGCGTGGTCCACGATCCGCTGCACGTGCTCGATCACGGCCTTCTCCCGGGACGCCTCCGCGATGCTCAGGCCCGGGTCCAGCCCGAGGGTGGGCAGGACGTTGGCCAGGGTCTCGGGGTCGAGCGTGATCAGGGCAGCCACGAACGGGCGGTTCTCACCCACCACCATGATCTGCCCCACCGTGGCGGTCGCGCGGATGGGATCCTCCAGCATCGTGGGAATCACGTTCTTGCCGCTCGCCGTGACGATGATCTCCTTCTTGCGGCCGGTGACGGTCAGCAGGCCCTCGTCGTCCAGGTGCCCGAGGTCCCCGGTGGCGAACCAGCCGTCCCGGAAGGCCTCGGCGGTCTTCTCCGGCAGCCCGTTGTAGCGCTCGAAGACGTTCACACCGCGCACCAGGATCTCGCCGTCCTCCGCGATGGCCACCTCGTTGCCGGGCATGGGGTGGCCCACGGTGCCCAGCCGGTTGATGCTCGGCACGTTCGCGGAGATGGGAGCGGTGGTCTCGGTGAGGCCGTAGCCCTCCACCACGTACACGCCGATGCCGTTGAAGAAGTGGGCCAGGTGCTCGCCCAGCGCCGCACCGCCCGAGACGGCGTAGCGGACCTCGCCGCCCATGGCCTCGCGCAGGGTGGAGTAGACCAGCTTGTCGTAGAGGCGGTGGCGCGCCGCGAGCCACGGGGAGACGCGGCCCTGCTGGGAGGCCTTGGACCATGCGGCGGCCGTGGCCACCGCGCGCTCGAAGATCAGCTTCTTCACGGGTGAGCCCGCCTGGGCCTTGAAACGGGCCCCCACCAGGATCTTCTCGAAGACCCGCGGCACCGCCAGGATGAAGGTGGGCTTGAACCGGGCGAGGTCGTCCATGAGCTGGGAGACGTCCGGGGTGTGGGCCAGGGCGATGCCGGCGTCCAGGGAGGTGACCTCCACGAACCGCGCGAACACGTGGGCCAGCGGCAGGAACAGCAGGGTGCGCGCGCCCTCGTGCATGAGCTCACCGGCCACCGGGATGGTGTTCTGGGAGCACGCCACGAAGTTGCGGTGGGTCAGCTCGCAGCCCTTGGGCGGCCCGGTGGTTCCGGAGGTGTAGATGAGCGTGGCGGCGTCGTCCAGGCTCACACCGTCGTAGGGGGTCTCGAGGTCCTCGCGCCCGGCACCCGCCCGCACCACGGCGTCCAGGGAGATCTGCGCGTCGTCCGTGTCGAACACCCGGATGCGCTGCTCGGCCGGGAAGGGGGTGATGCCGTGGGCCTCCCGCACGCGCCCGGCGAGCTCGTCCGTCTCGACGAACACAGCCGTGGCTCGCGAGTCCGAGAGGATCCACGCGATCTGGTCCGGGGAGGAGGTGTCGTAGACCGGCACGGGGACGGCACCGAGCCACCACAGGGCGAAGTCCACGAGCGTCCACTCGTAGCGGGTGCGGCTCAGCAGACCCACACGGTCCCCGGGGCGGATGCCCTGGGCGGCCATCCCGCGGGCGAGGGCCACCACCTCGGCGCGGAACTCACGAGCGGTGACGTCCCGCTCCCGCCCCGGGGCGAGGATCGTGTAGAGCACCAGATCCGGCTGCGTGCGGGCGCGCTCCTCGAGGATATGGGCGATGCCGGGGTAGGGCAGGGGATCGACGATGGCCGGGGCACTGACGCGTCTCATGGGGGTACCTTCCTGGCGAGATTGAGTCTCAGTTTACGGTGTGTTCACCTTCACACCGCCGCGTTGATGGACGTGTCCACACAAGCGGGGTCGAACCGTGTCGCCCTGCCGCGGTGGGACACGGGTGTCACAGGACCGCACCGTCGTCGTCCTCGGGGGAGTCCTCCGGCAGGGCACGGAACACGAGGAACAGCCCGGCCACGGTCCCGGCGAGACCCGCGCCCCAGACCACGCCGGGCAGCGGACCGGGCAGCACGGTGAGCCCCAGCATGATCACGAGCACCGCGAGCAGCACGCTCAGCGCGCGCAGCATGGCGGGGGACACCCCGCCCGTCACCGGGCCGGGATCGGGATCGTAGACGGCGTCCTCATCGACCTCGTCCAGCTCTTCGGGGACGTCCTCCGGGGGCTGCTCCCGGGGAACCCACTCGAGGTCCTCCGCCCAGGGTTCCATGTCCTCGTCGTCCTCCGGGACGTCGTCCCACGTGTTGGACCGGATGATGCTCTCGAAGGGATCCTCCGATCCGTCCCGGGAGCTCACGCCGTCTCCGGCAGAAGCGGCAGACCGCGGCACACGCGCTGCACGGCGTCCCGCGAGGTCTGTTCCACCAGCGGCGCGTCGTGGTCCAGGGTTGCCACGTGGTAGCTGTCCGGCAGGGGAACCACCCGCACCGGGCCGCGCGTGCCCTGCGCCACGAGGTCCGCGGAGGCACCCGAGACTACGTGGTCCACCTCGGAGCGGAACACGATCGCCGGGGCGGTGACCGCTGGCAGCATCTGCACCGTGCGGTGCATGAGCACGTTGAGCTGCGCCACCGCGGCCAGCGGCGTGCGGTCGTACGCCGACTCTAGGACGGCCTCCTTGCGGATGTCGCTGCCGATCCCCGCGTAGGACGGCACGGCGGTGGCGAGCACCCGGCTGAACCGCGCCGCCCTGTTCACCAGGGACAGCGCGGGGTTCACGAGCAGCACGCCGGCGACCTCGCGGCGGGCCGCGGTGTGCAGGGCGAGGGCCCCGCCCATGGACAGCCCGCACACGACCACGTGCTCGTGCCGCTGCCGCAGCTGCCAGTAGTGCTCGTCCACGGCGTCGCGCCACGCCTGCCACGGCTGCGCCGCGAGATCCTGCCAGTGGGTACCGTGGCCCGGCAGCAGCGGCACACTCACCCCGGGAGCCGCGCCGGCGGCGTCGGTGGCCGTGTGGATCGCCCGGGCCCAGTCCGCCACGGAAGCGGTCGTGGAGCTGAAGCCGTGGAGCACCAGGACCCCCACGGAGGAGGTGCCGGGCAGGTGCAGGGAGTCGTGTCGTTGCAGATCCGATGACATGGCGCCATTGTGCCAGCCGCCGCCACCCCGCATGAGAGAATCGCCCGGGACCGACCGGGATCACTGGACCGGGCGTCCCGCCGAACGGGCCGAACGGGCCCGCGACCCGCGCCGACGAAAGGGCACACGCTCATGGTGTACATGTTCCTCAGGAACTACGTGGTGGCACCCGTGGTCAACAGGGTCTGCCGACCCACCGTGATCGGTTTGGAGCACGTCCCGTCCCACGGCCCCGCGATCCTGGCGAGCAACCACCTGTCCGTGCCGGACACCATCTTCATGCCGGTGGCCGTGCCCCGACAGGTCTTCTTCCTGGCCAAGTCCGAGTACTTCAACACCCCCGGCCTCAAGGGGCGCCTCACGGCGGCGTTCTTCAAGGCGATCAACCAGATCCCCATGGACCGCCGCGGCGGTCAGGCCAGCGCCAAGTCCCTGAGCGCGGGGGGCCAGGCCCTGGCCGAGGGCAAGCTGCTGGGCATCTACCCCGAGGGCACCCGCTCCCCGGACGGGCGGCTCTACCGCGGCAAGGTGGGAGTGGCCCGCCTCGCCCTGGAGTCCGGAGCCCCCGTGATCCCCGTGGCCATGATCGGCACGGACAAGATGCAGCCGCTGGGATCCCGTTTCCCGGACCCCCGCCGCGTCCGGATCACCACGATCTTCGGTGAGCCCATGGACTTCTCCCACCTGAGGGGACAGCAGGGGGACCACGCCACGCTGCGGCGAGTGACGGACGAGATCATGGCCGCCATCCAGCGGCTGTCCGGACAGGAGGTCGCGGACGTCTACGCCACCGAGCACAAGCGCCGGATGGCGGACGGGAAGACCTCCGCACTGCTGGCGCAGGCCAAGGAGGTGGCCCAGGCCACCAGGGACAAGGGCCGTTCCGTCACGGACGCGGTGTCCCAGCAGGCCGGTCACCTCAACGACACCCTGCGCCGCCGTCCGCATGGCGGGACGGACTCCGGGGCGGATGACGGGACCCCTGGCCCCACGGCCTAGACTGGGGGAATGAGTTCCGAGACCCTGCCTGAACAGCTCCGATCCGTGATGACCCCCTCGCCGAGCGCGGCGGACTACCCCGGACTCGACGAGTGGCGGGGAAGGAGCATCGGGCAGCATCCCCAGTGGGCGGAGCACCCGGACTTCGCGGCCACCATCCAGGAGCTGGGCGCGGTCCCGCCCCTGGTCTTCGCCGGGGAGGTGGACACCCTCCGGGAACGTCTTGCCCAGGTGGCCAACGGGGAGGCCTTCTTCCTCCAGGGCGGCGACTGCGCGGAGACGTTCGCGGGAGCGACCGCGGACAAGATCTCCGGCCGCGTCCGCACGCTGCTGCAGATGGCGGTGGTGCTCACCTACGGCGCCTCCATGCCCGTGGTGAAGATGGGCCGGATGGCCGGGCAGTTCTCCAAGCCGCGCTCCTCCAACGAGGAGACCCGCAACGGCATCACCCTGCCCTCGTTCCGCGGTGAGATGGTCAACGGCTTCGACTTCACCGAGGAGTCCCGCGTCCACGATCCCCGCCGGATGCTGCGCGGCTACCACACCTCGGCCTCCACCCTGAACCTGATTCGCGCCTTCACCCAGGGCGGTTTCGCGGACCTGCGGCGCGTGCACGCGTGGAACATGGGTTTCGCGGCGAACCCCGCCTACGCCCGGTACGAGTCGATGGCGCGCGAGATCGACCACGCCGTCAAGTTCATGGCCGCGTGCGGCTCCGACTTCGACGCCCTCAAGACCACCGAGTTCTTCGCGGGCCACGAGGCCCTGCTGCTGGACTACGAGCGGGCGCTCACGCGCATCGACTCCCGCACGCACCTGCCGTACGGAACGTCGGGCCACTTCCTGTGGATCGGCGAGCGCACGCGCGACCTCGACGGTGCCCACGTGGACCTGCTCTCGAGGCTGCGCAACCCGATCGGCGTCAAGCTCGGCCCCGGCACCTCTGGCGACGACGCTCTACGCCTGATCGACGCGCTCGACCCCGACCGCGAGCCCGGCCGTCTCACGTTCATCACCCGCATGGGCGCGAAGAACATCCGGGAGAAGCTGCCCCCGGTCATCAAGGCGGTCGAGGACTCCGGGGCGAAGCCCGTGTGGGTCACCGATCCCATGCACGGCAACACCGTGTCCCTGGCGTCGGGGTACAAGACCCGCAACTTCGAGGACGTGGTGGACGAGGTGCGCGGCTTCTTCGAGGTGCACCGAGAGCTCGGCACGTTCCCCGGCGGCATCCACGTGGAGATGACCGGTGACGACGTTGCCGAGTGCCTCGGTGGCTCGGACCCCGTGGCCGAGTCCTCCTTCGCCGAGCGCTACGAGACGCTGTGCGATCCGCGGCTCAACCACAAGCAGTCGCTCGAGATCGCGTTCCTGGTGGCGGAGTACCTCTCCGCGCAGCACTGACGGTGGTGTCCCCGCGCCGGGCCCCGGCCGTCCGGCGCGGGCGCGTGGGCGTCCTGTGCCGGCGGCCGGTCGGGAGCGGCGCGGGGGCTCAGAGGACGGTGAGCACCACGGTGTCGCCGTCCTCGCGCTGGCGCACCACGCGGTTCAGGTGGGAGCCCACGGGGGAGTCGATCTGCACGGTGTAGCCCTGCTCCTCCAGCGTGGCGCGCGCCGTTTCGGCGTCCTTGCCCACCACGTTCGGGACCGGTCCCTGCGGTGAGTCCGTGGCCACGGTGAGGGACACCTGCGTTCCCTCGTCCACCCGGCTGCCCGCCTCGGGGGACTGGGACAGCACGGTGCCCGCCGGCTGCGTCGAGTACTCCCGGGTGACCCCGCCGAGACCGAGACCCGCGGCGCTCACGGCCGCCCCGGCGTCGTCGGCCGACATCCCGGTCAGGGCCGGAACGTCCACCTGGGCGGGACCGGAGGAGACCAGGAGATTGACCTGCTCGATCCCCCGAACGGTGGCGGACGCGGCGGGATCGGTGGAGATCACCGTGCCCTCGGGCGCCTCGCGGCTCGGGGTGGTGCTCACGCCCACGTTGGAGATCCCCGCGGCGTTCAGCGTGCGCTCGGCCGCCGCGGTGTCCTGCCCCGCCACCGGGGGGACCGTGGCGGAGGCCGTCCCGGGGGCGGAGCCCAGCCACCAGCCAAGGAACGCCGCCACCGTGAGCAGCAGCGCGAACACCACGAGCACGAGGGCCACGTGCAGCGGCTGGGCCGGGGGGTTCAGGCGCACACGCGGCTCGTGCGGCGCGCGGTGCGCCGTGGACCCTACCTTGGTGAGCGCCACCGTGCCCGTGGCATCCTCCTCGTAGGCGGGCAGGATCGGGGTGCCGTGGCCTCGCGGGGGCACCCCGGCGTTCGCGCCCACGACCTCGGTGGGGGCCTCGTGCGGCCCCGTGCCGAGAGCCTCCGTGGGGGCCTCGTGCCACGGCGTCCCCAGGGCCTCCGTGGGAGCCTCCTGCGTGGGGGTGCCGATGGCCTCGGTGGGCAGGTCCTGCACCCCGGGGCTCATGGCCTCGGTGGCCTCCTCCCCGGAGCCGTCCGCGGTGCCGGCGCCGACGGCCTCGGTGGGTGCCTCCTCCGAATGGCCGGTGGGGGAGTGGGAGCTTCCGGCGAGGACCTCGGTGGCCGCCTCCCCCAGGAACAGCGGATCCGCGGGAGCGGGCAGGGAGCGTCGGACGGCGAGGGCGAGGTCCAGAAGCTCGGCGGCGTCCGCGGGTCGCCGGGACGCGTCGCGGGAGGTGGCCCGCAGCACCAACTCGTCCAGGGCAGGGGGCACTCCCGCGGCGATCCCGCTCGGGGCGGGCACGTCCCGGCTCACGTGCGCGGTGGCAACCTGCAGGGCCGTGCCCGTGTACGGGCGGTAGCCCGTGAGCATCTCGTAGGCCATGATGCCTACGGCGTACACGTCGCTGCGCTGGTCCACGGGGCCGTCGCCCACCAGCTCGGGCGCGGCGTAGCCCACGGTGCCCAGCACGGTGGTGCTGGTCGTGTGGTCGTCCACGGCGCGCGTGAGGCCGAAGTCCGCGACCTTCACCTGCCCGTCCGCGGTGAGCAGGACGTTCTCGGGCTTGACGTCGCGGTGCACCAGGCCGGTGCGGTGCGCCCTGGCGAGGCCCCGGAGCACCGGCACGAGCAGCTCGAGGGCGCGGTGCGGGTCCATCGGCGCCTCGCGTGCGACGACCTCGCGCAGGGTGGGTCCGTCCACGAACTCGAGCACCAGGTACAGCACGCCGTCGTCGGTGCGCCCCTGGTCCAGCACGGCCACCACGTGGGGGTCGTGGAGCCGGGCGGCGGCCTTCGCCTCGCGTTCGGCCCGGGTGACGAAGCGGGGGTCGTCCGCGAAGTGCGGGTGCATGATCTTCAGGGCCACGGGGCGGTCGAGGCGCTCGTCCAGGCCCTCGTAGACGGCCGCCGTTCCCCCGTGGGCGATCCGCCGGAGAACGCGGTAGCGGTTCTCGAGCAGGGCCCCCACACGGTGGTCGTTCATGCTGCTACTGGGCAAATTTCCGTTCCTGTGCGCTCACGGCCTTGACGTATGCCTTGGTGTCGGAATACATACCGTACGTGGTCACGCCGTGCAGTCCCTGGTAGTAGGCGCCGATCCCGGTGGCCTTGTCCGGGGCCCTGTCCTGCAGCGCCCGGATGATGGCCACGCCCGCGGTGATGTTGTCCTGCGGGTCCAGCAGGTCCAGGTCGCGGCCCATCATGGCGCAGGCCCAGTCGCCCGCGGCGGGCACCACCTGCATGGTGCCCACGGCGTCCGCCGGGGACACGACGTCGTGGCGGAACCCCGACTCCTGGGACGCGTGGGCCAGCGCGAGGGCCGGGTCCACGCCCATGTCGCGGGCGGTGGCCTCCACCATCTGCCGGATCTGCGCCGGCGGCGGCACGGCGCGCGAGCGCAGCTGCTCGTGGTGCGCGTTGGCCGAGTCCACCACCTCCCGGGGGTACTTGCGGCCCGCGAAGGAGTCTCCCACGGCGGGTTCCTCGTCCGGTGCCGTGGTCCCGGAGCGCTCGGGCGCGGGGGACGACGCCGCCGCGTCCGCCCTGTGCTCGGGCGCCGCATCGGGGGCGGCCCCGGGGATCACGAGGGTGCGTCCGGGGCGCAGCACGTCGTTCGGGGAGAGCGAGTTGGCCCGCAGGAGGTCGCCCACGCTCACCTCGTAGCGCAGGGCGAGGTCCCAGAGGGTGTCCCCGGCGGCCACGCTGTGGTGCGTTCGGGCGGGTGCGGGCGTGGAGCTGCCGCCCGCGGGGGACGGCTTCGGGGCGTTCTTCCCCCGGGCGGGGGCCGCCTCCCCGTCCGCGGGGTTCGAGGTCTCGGGGATGCGCAGCCGCTGGCCGGGGCGGATCATGCCGTGCGCCGGGATGTCGTTGGCGGCCATGAGCTCCGAGACGCTCACGCCGTGCCGGGTGGCCAGGGACCACACGGAGTCCCCGGGGGCGACGGTCACCTGTCCCGCGTGCTGCTGGGCCACCTGGACGGTCTGCGGGGTGGCGGGCGCGGCCTGGGCCGCCCCCATGGTTCCCAGCGCGGGGAGTGCCGTCAGGGCG
>NZ_JASDCY010000022.1:0-37404 GCF_030407675.1 Kocuria sp. APC 4018
CGCGGGGCATGGCCGCGGGGGAGTACGTGCGGGAGCGGACCCTGCGGCTCGTGCAGCCGGCCGCCGTGCTGTGGTGCGCGCTGGCGCTCGGGGCCGCAGCGGCGCTCGTGGCGGGCGCGCCGCACGAGCTGGTGACGTTCGCGCTGTCCGGGATGGGGATGGCGCTGTGGTTCCTGGCCGCCTATCTGATCTGCCAGGCCCTGGCACCCTGTTTCATGCGTATGCATGAGCAGATGGGGTGGGTGTGGTGCTGGTTCCTGCTCTCGGGCACCGTGGCCGTGGACCTGATCCGCATGGCCACCGGGCAGCAGTGGTGGGGGCTGCTCAACATGGTGTTCGTGTGGCCGCTCGTGCAGCAGCTGGGGTTCTTCCGCGCGGACGGGTGGTTCGCCGCGCGGTCCCGGGCGACGCTCGTGGCGCTCGCCGCCGGGTGCTACGCGCTGCTCGGGCTGTGCGTGGCCTCCGGTGCCTACGCCCCGGACATGCTCACCAACCTCAACCCGCCCACGGTGTGCATGGTGCTGCTCGGGGTGGCGCAGGCGTGCCTGCTGGAGGTCTTCTCGCCGGCGCTGCGCAGCCTCATGCGGTGGCGACCCGCGCAGACCGTGGCCCACGTGGTGGGCTCCCGCGCCCTGACCATCTACCTGTGGCACCTGCCGCTGGTCGTGGCGGTCATGGCCGCGTGGTTCCTCGCGGGAGGGTACGACCCCGCTCCCGGCTCCGCCGCCTGGTGGTGGCTGCGGATCCCGCTGGCGGTGCTGTGCTGGGCCGTGGTCCTGGCCGTGGCCACCGCGCTACGGCGGGTCGAGGCGGCGTCGACCGCCCCGTGGGGGTCCCGCCCCCTCGCCCTGTCCTGCACGGCGGTGGCCGTGGGGGTGGCGTGCGCCGCGGTGCCGCCGCTGTGGGAGATCGTCACGCTGCTGACCGTGCCCCTCACGGTGGCCGGGGCGGTGGGTTCCGTGGTGGCCGTGGTGCTGCTGCGCAGCGGGCGGGTGGCCCGGGGCAGCTCGGCCCGCTCCTGAACCGGTGCCATCCGCTCGGGGAGACGGCGCGGGGCTCCCACAGGGCGTGCTGCGGGAGCGTCCCCGGGCCGATAAACGGCCGCCGCCCGCGGTGTGCTCCGTGGGCGGCGGCCGGTCACGCGAGGGTCGGACGCGTCAGCGCTGCTCGTTCGGGCGGGTGAACGGGAACGCCAGCGTGGCGCGGATGTTGGTGCCCGTGAGCATCATGATCATCCGGTCCACACCGATGCCCAGGCCGCCCGTGGGGGGCATGGCGTACTCCAGGGCGGTGAGGAAGTTCTCGTCCACCTCCATGGCCTCCGGGTCACCCGCGGCGGCCTTGTAGGACTGCTCCGTCAGGCGGTTGCGCTGGTCCACCGGGTCCACCAGCTCCGAGTAGGCCGTGCCGATCTCCGCGCCGAACGCCACCAGGTCCCAGCGCTCCGAGAGCCGCGGATCCGTGCGGTGCGTGCGCGTCAGCGGTGAGGTCTCCAGCGGGAAGTCCGTGTAGAACACCGGCAGGGTGGTCTGACCCTCCACCAGCTCGTCGTAGAGCTCCAGGACCACTTCACCGGAGGTCATCTCCTCGCTCCAGTGCACACCGTGGGCGTCCGCGACGGCGCGCACCTCCTCCACCGGGGTGGCGGAGGTGAGCACGGTGCCGGTGGCCTCGGAGACCGCCTGGTGCACGGGGATCACGGGCCACTCGTGGTCCAGGCGGATCCGCTCCTCCCCGCCGTGGCCGTCCGGGCGCACGGCCACGGGCTCGCCGTGAATGGCCGTGGCGACCTCGATGATGAGCTCCCGGGTGAGCTCCCGCATGGTGTTGTAGTCGCCGTGCGCCGCGTACGCCTCCACGGAGGTGAACTCGGGGTTGTGGATGGCGTCCGCGCCCTCGTTGCGGAAGTTGCGGTTGAGCTCGAAGATCTTGTCCATCCCACCCACGCACAGGTGCTTGAGGTAGAGCTCCGGGGCGATGCGCAGGTACAGGTCCGCGTTGTACGCGTTGATGTGGGTGCGGAACGGGCGAGCGCTCGCGCCGCCGTGCACGGCCTGCAGCATGGGGGTCTCCACCTCCATGTAGCCGCGTTCCATGAAGGACTGGCGCATGGCGGCGATCCCCCGTGAGCGGGCCCGCAGCAGCCGAGAGGACTCCTTGTTCACGATCAGGTCCAGGTAGCGCTGACGCACACGGGCCTCGGGGTTGGTGAACCCGGTGTGGGGGCTCGGCACGGGCCGCAGGGACTTGGACGCCATGGCCCAGGAGGTTGCCAGCAGGGACGGCTCCCCGCGGCGGCTGCGGCCCAGGGTGCCGGTGACGGACACGTGGTCACCGGCGTCCACGGCGCGCCGCCACAGCGCCAGCAGCTCGGGGCTCACGGCGGAGTCCTCCAGGACCACCTGCAGCCGCACGTCGTGCTCCTCGATCACGGCGAAGACGACGCCGCCGAAGTCCCGCAGCTCGCGCACGCGCCCTCCCAGCGAGACGGGCTCGGTGACCGTGGCCTCCGCGCCCTCCTCGATGATCTGCCGTGCCCGTTCCAGGGACATCGTGTAGGGCACGCCCACGGGGTAGGGCTCCATGCCCGCCGCGCGCAGCACATCCAGCTTGTCGTGGCGGACCCGCTGCTGCTCCGTGAGGTGGCGTACCGGGCGGGGCGGGGTGAGCAGCTCGCGGTCCTGCTCGAGGGAGAGGTCCGCGAGCCGCACGGGCGTGCCGCCGGGCCCCGCGACGAGCGCCTCGCCGTCGTGCCCCGGACGCGGTGAGCGGCCCGGCAAGAAGCCTTCCGCGCGGCCGGCCGCGATCCCGATGTGAGGGAGGTTCGCGGCGGAGTCGTAGCACACGAAGCGGGCGTCCCAGCGGGGCAGGTACTTGGCGTTGGCCTCGTACAGGGACTCGAGCTGCCAGAAACGGTTGCCCCACGTGAGCACCCGGTCCGCGAGGCGCACGCCCACGCCGGCGCCCACCTTGTCCGCGCCGGTGAACACGGAACGGAACATCGCGAAGTTGAGGGAGACCTCGCGCACGCCCAGGTCCCCGCCCTCCTCGGCGAGGGCGGCCACCATGGCCTCGTTCACGCCGTTGGGGGCCTCGGGGGAGCGGCGCATCAGGTCCAGGGACAGCCCGCGCGTGCCCCACGGGACGAAGGACTGCAGCGCGACGACGCGGCCCTCGGCGTCCCGCACCAGCACGGCCACGCTGCGCCCGTCCGTGCGGTCGGCGAGCCGGTTCAGGGCCATGGAGAAGCCGCGGTCCACCTCGTCCCCGCGCCACTGCTCGGAGAGCTCGACGATCTGCTGCATGGTGGTGGCGTCCAGCTGGCTGTGGCGCTGCACGGTGATGGTGCAGCCGGCCTCGCGCACACGGGCCACAGCGCGCTTGACCGGGCGCATCGCGCGGCCCTCTAGCGTGAACGTGTCGGTGTCCAGGACGGCCTCGTCGCCGAGCGGGCGGGCCCGCAGACCGGCCTTCACGTACGCCTCGGCGCCGGTCTCGGAGGCGGACAGCACCCCCATCCGCCAGGCATGCTCGCGCCCCTCACGCAGCCACGTGGCAATCGCGTCCTGCCACGCGTCCGGATGACCCAGCGGATCGCCGGACGCCAGGCAGACGGTGCCGATCACCCGGTAGGACACGGCCGCACGCCCGTCTGCGGAGAAGATCACGGACTTGTCCCGGCGGGTGGCGAAGTACCCCAGCGAGTCCTGGCCGCCGTTCGTGGCGAGGAGCCTGCGGACGTGCAGCTCCTCCTCGGGGCTCAGGACCTCGGCCCGCTGGGCGGACTGTGTGAACCGCCACACGGTGAAGAGAAGCACCGCGGCACCCAGGATGCCGCCCAGCGTGGCCAGCCAGTGGGGGCCCGGGGAGCCGTCCGAGATGCTGCGCGGCAGGGACAGGCCCGTGACGCTGCGGAAAGAGAACCACAGGTGCTCGATGCCGTGCAGGTGGGTGGGGACCAGCCAGGAGACCGTGAACACCAGCACAATGACCAGGGCCAGACCGCTCAGCAGGGTGAGCAGTGCCTGCCGGGTGGCCCCGCGGCGCGTGCGGGCGGGGAAGTCGCGCCGCCGGACGATGAACGCGATGATCCACGCCGCTGTGATGACGAACCCCACCCCGAGCAGGAGCCCGTCCAGGATCTCGAGCTCCGCCTCGAGGGACTCCACCGCCAGGGCGATGCCCAGCAGAACGTAGACCAGCATCTCCACGACCAGCACGCCGAGGGCGACCACCCACGCGATCCGCAGTCCACGTCGCAGTGCCGCCCCCACGATGAACAGGCTCAGGGCCAGGAACAGGTTGGGGCCGGCCGGAACGCCGAGCGCGGTGAAGACGTCGTCCACGATGTAGAGCCATTCACCCCGCGGGAACGGGATGGAGACGAGGGACCACAGGGCGGCCAGGAACACCAGCGTGCTGGCCAGACGCGGCAGGCGGTGGTGGGTTGTGTGCATGCGTGTCACTTCCTGTCTCCGGCGGTCGCACGCCGGGGCGGGGTGCTCGAATCTCTGACCGGCTTCATTGGTACCACGGACCGCAGGGGTGGTGGTCCCCCGGTCCGGGGAGGCGGTGGTCGTCACGGCCCCAGGTGCTCGAGCACCGGGGGCAGCAGCCGGGGCACCACCAGGGGGTGCACCTGGTGGCCCATGCCGGGGATGGTGAGGAAGCGGGCTCCGGAGATGGCGTCTGCGGTGGCGGGGCCACCGTCCGGGCGCACGATCCTGTCGCGGTCCCCGTGGACCACCAGCGTGGGCGCCGTGATCCGGGCCAGTGCCTCGGTGCGGTCCCCGGACGCGCGGATGGCGCCGATCTGACGACGCATCGCCGCGGCCTCGTGCCGCGGGTCCAGGCTGCGGTCCCAGTGGGCCGCCGCGAGCCGTCGCTCGTGCGCCCGGTCCACGGGGAAGCCTGTGCCCGCCAGGTGCCGAGCCATCACGAGCCGCGAGGCGATGAACGCGCCCCGGGTGCGTGCGCCGGGCAGTGCCAGCATGGCGGCCGTGGACGCGGCGACCGTTCCCACCGACGGCGCGCCCGTGGTGGAGCACAGGGAGACCAGCCGCCGCACCCGCCGGGGGTGGTGGGCCGCGAGTGTCTGGGCAATCATCCCGCCCAGGGAGAACCCCAGGACGTCCGCGCACTCCACGTCCAGCACCTCCAGCGTGTCGGCGACGTCCTGGGCCATGTCCTCCACGGTGTACTGTCCCGCGGGCAGGTTCCCGCGCAGCAGCTGCCGGGCGGTGGGTGAAGCAGAGGGCGCGCGGAAGGAGCGTCCCACGTCCCGGTTGTCGACGCGGATCACGCGGTGACCGTGCTCGCGCAGTCCGGTCACGAACTGTTCCGGCCACGAGGTGAGGTCGAAGCCGATCCCGGTCACCAGGACCAGGGGCCTGCCGGTGTCCGGGCCGTCCGTGCGGACGCACATGAACCGCTCGGGGTCCAGGTGGACGACGCGCTCTTCGCCGTCCACCCCGGGCGGGCGCACGGGGGCGGAGGGCGGAGCGGGAGGTGCCGCGGCGTCGTCGTGGTGGGCGGTGGTTCGGCGGCTGCCCGCAGGGCCCGGCCTGCCCGGTGGAACGGGGAACCGAGACCGTTGCCCGGTCGCCGTCACCGCAGAACCACGGTCTTGCCCTCGTGCAGGATCACCCGGCCCTCGCAGTGCCAGCGGACGGCGTCCGAGAGCGCCTTGCACTCGGTGTCCCGGCCCGCGGCCACGAGGTCCTCCGGCCCGTAGGCGTGGTTCACCTCCACCACCTGCTGGGCGATGATCGGCCCCTCGTCCAGCTCAGCGTTGACGTAGTGCGCGGTGGCGCCCACGGTCTTGACCCCGCGCTCGTACGCCTGGTGGTAGGGCCTGGCGCCCTTGAAGGACGGCAGGAACGAGTGGTGGATGTTGATCACCCGGCCCTCCATCCGGGTGGCCAGGGAGTCGCTGAGCACCTGCATGTACCGGGCGAGCACCACCAGGTCCACCTCGAAGCGGTCCACGAGCTCCAGCAGCCGCGCCTCCGCCTCCGGCTTGGTGTCCTTGGTGACGGGCACGTGGAAGAACGGGATGCCGTGCCACTCCACCAGGCGCTGGTGGTCCAGGTGGTTGGAGACCACGGCCACGATCTCCACCGGCAGCTCCCCGGTGCGGGCACGGAAGAGCAGGTCGTTGAGGCAGTGCTCGAACTTGGAGACCATCACCAGCACGCGGCGCCGGGCCCGGTGCTCGTGCAGCTCCCAGCGCATCCCGAACCGCTCGGCCACCGGGGTGAGATCACGCCGCAGGGCGTCCTCGGACAGCGCGCTGCCCTCCAGAGGGGCCATGTGCACGCGCATGAAGAAGTGGCCCAGGCGGCGGTCGTCGTACTGGGTCAGCTCCACGATGTTGGCACCGTGCTCCAGGAGCACACCGCTCACGGCGTGCACGATTCCCGGCTGCTCGGCGCAGTCGAGGGTCAGCACCAGTTCGGTGGGGCTGGACTCGCTGGCGGGAACCGCTCCGGACGTCATGGGCTGCGGGATGCTCACGGGTTCTCCTCGTGCTCGGTCGGTGGTTCGGAAACGGGTCGGCCGGAGCCGCAGCCCGCGCTCGTCCCAGAGGACGTCGTGGGAGGCGAACCCGGTCATGGCGCCTGGCACCAGGTGCTGCGGGCGGCGTGGGGGAGGTGCGCGGCATGATCTGCCGCCGCCCCTCACCTGTGCGCCGCAGCCGCACCTGTACGGGCCCCAGTGTCGTGGACACTGCCAGTCCCACGGGGGAGGCGCGCGGGTGCGAGTCAGTAGTCGGTACGGTCCGGGTTCGCCTTCCAGGCGTCGAAGGGCTCGGGGCAGCTCGCCACGGACACGTGGTCCACGGGAAGCATCGCGTCCCGCTGCTCGCGAGAGGCCGTGAAGAAGTCGTGGAAGGCGGCGTCGTCAAAACCGCCCCGCGCGGCGTCGTGACGATCCGCTGCGAAGCAGATCCGGCCCAGCCGGGCCCACAGTGCTGCGCAGAGGCACATGGGGCACGGTTCGCAGCTGACGTGGAGCGTCGCCCCGGACAGGTCGGGCGTGCCCAGGGCGGCGGCCGCCGCGCGGATGACGGAGATCTCGGCGTGGGCCGTGGGATCGTTCTCGGCAGTGACCCGGTTGACCGCCACGAACTCCTGCCCGTCCGCAGTGACCAGCACGGCGCCGAACGGGCCACCACCCTCGGAGGCGCTGCGGGTGGCCGCATCGATGGCGGTGCGCAGGTGCGCGGGGACCGCGTCCTGGCCGGGGGTTTTCTCGGGTGTCATGGGAGTTCCTTTCGCGCGGGGCGGTGAATGCCGTGGACACTGCCGATGGTGCCACTGCCTGTTGCGGGCGGCCCCCTCGGGGCGGTTTCGCCGGGGCCGCATAGGCTCACGGCATGGACACTCCCACGCCCGCTCCCCGCCGCATTCTGGTGGCCGGGGTCAGCGGCGCGGGCAAGACCACGCTCTGCCGGGAGATCGCCAGGCGATCCGGGATTCCCCACACCGAGATCGACGCACTGTTCCACGGCCCGGGCTGGACCCCGCGCCCCGAGTTCGTCGCGGATGTGCAGCGCCTGGTATCCCAGCCGTCGTGGGTCACGGAGTGGCAGTACGACGCCGCCCGCCCCCTTCTCGCCGAGTGCGCCGACACCCTCGTGTGGCTCGACCTCCCCTTCTGGACGGTGACGTTCCCCCGTGTGGTGCGCCGGACCGTGCGGCGCAGCCTGCGCCGCGAAGAACTGTGGAACGGCAACCGGGAAGCCCCGCTGCGCAGCATCGTCACGGACCCGGAGCACATCATCCGCTGGGCGGTGGCCACACGGAACAGCTGCCGGCACCGCATCCCCGTCCTGGGGCGCACCCACCCGGCCCTGCGCGTGGTCCGGCTGCGAACCCGGCGCGAAGTCCGCGCGTTGGTCGCCACCACCTGGCCCCTGCCCCGGCAGCGGGGGAGGTGAACAGTTCTGCCCCGCGCTCGCACCCATCGGCGCCGTGCCGGCGCCCCCCTCTGTGGCGGGCCGCGGAGCAGGGCCCGCCGCAATGGAGCGTCACTACCCCACAGGGCTGAAAGCAACATGCATAATCATTGGATGGACCCTGACAACCAGCAGCCCCAGACCCCCGACCATCAGCCCGCCCCGCAGGCGGACGTGCCACAGGCGGGCGCTCCGCAGACCGGTAATGCGCAGGCCGGCACTCCACAGCGCCGCTCAGGCCGGCGCCTGGCAGGGCAACGCCCCGCGCTACGACACCGCCCAGCACGAATCCTGGCAGGGCAACGCCGCCCACGGAGACACCTCGCAGTACTATCCGGCCGCAGGGTCGACCGTGGCGCAGCAGCCCCCCATGCCGCACCAGGTGACCGTCATGCGTCAGGCCGCCGAGCCCAAGGGCCTGTCCGTGGCCTCCATGGTCCTCGGCATCGTGAGCATCTTCCTGGGCTTCACGTTCATCCTCCCCATCATCGGGTTCGTGCTCGGCCTCGTGGGTCTGAAGAAAGAGCCCGCCGGGCGCGGGATGGCCATCACGGGTGTGGTGCTCTCCGGTCTCATCCTGGCCATCTGGGCCATCCTCATCTTCTCCGGAATCGGGCTGATCGGGCTGGGTCTCAGCAGCCAGTGACCCCGGGGCGTCCGCCCCGCCCACGGCCACGCGGCGACGAGTCGCCACCCCCGAGGGGTGGGGTGCGCCCAGGACCCGCGCGAGGGGCACAGCACCTCGAACACGAGCATGACCGCCGAACCCACGGTTCGGCGGTCATGCTCTTTCCTCGACGTTCCGGAGCAACCGGTGCAGGTGCCTGCAGCCCGGAGGTGGCGCATCCCCGTCCGGGCAGGCCCCACTCAGATCTTCAGGTGCACCAGGCTCGGGCCCTTGGTGGCGAGCGCCTTCTGCACGGTCTCCGCGAGGGTGTCCATGGTGGCGGGGAACCCGGTGGCGCCGAAGCCTTCCGCAAGCTTGACCCAGTTCGGCTGCACGAGGTCCACGGCCAGGGGGTCGATGTCCCGGTCCACCATGTTCTGCCGGATCTCCCCATAGCCCCCGTTGTCCACGCAGATCACGGGCAGGTCCAGGTTCAGCTCCACTGCGGTCATGAGCTCCTGGATGGAGAACATCAGGGCCCCGTCACCCACCAGGCACACCACCGGACGCTCCGGCGCGGCCAGCTTGGCGCCCACCGCCGCGGGCAGCCCGTAGCCCAGCGTGGCGTACGTGCCCATGTAGAGCAGCGAGTGCGGCGCGGGCGCACGGAAGAACGTGGTGGAGCCCATGTAGGTGACCTGGGAGGAGTCACCGGCCAAGATGGTGTCGTCCGGGACCACCTCCATGATGGTCTCGTTGAGCGCGGCGAGGTCCGGCGCCCACTGGCGGCCCTCCTCGTCCATGGCGTCGAAGACCTCGCGCAGGTCCCGCTCGGGGCGGGGCGCGGCGTCGGAGGCCTCGAACGCGGCGCGCAGCCCGTCGAGCAGCTGCGGCACCACCGCGGCGGCGTTGCCGGGGACCTCCACATCCGGGGTGAGGTTGCACAGCATCTGGTCGCGCATGATGTCCACGCGCACGATCGGGCCCTGCGGGGTGATGTCACCGCCCCACAGCTCGGCCTCGCCCACCTTGGAGCCGATCACGAGCAGCGCGTCCGCGGAGCGCAGGAACTCGTGCGCGGTGCTCAGCCGCAGGTCCGCGCCCAGCGAGAGCCGGTGCTTCTCCGGGATCGCGCCCTTGCCGTTGGTCGTGGTGATCACGGGGGCCTCGAGCAGCTCGGCCAGCTCCAGCAGCCGGTCCCCGGCCGCGAGCGAGCCGCCGCCGGCCAGGATGACCGGGCGCTCACTGGCCGCGAGCGCGGAGACGGCCGCGGCGACGTCGTGCTCCGGGGCGGGCGTGGGTTCGCCGAGGGGACGCGGCGCCGTCGCGGACTCGGGGACGTCCGCCGCGGTCTCCAGGATGTCCAGCGGGATCTCGATGTGGATGGGACGGGGCCGCGAGTGCGCGAAGTCCCGCATGGCGTCGTGGATCATGGTCACGGCCTCGGCGCCGGAGGTCACGCGGCGGGAGACACCCACGATCGCGTTGACGGCGGCGGAGGGGTTCTTGGTCTCGTGCAGCGAGCCGATGTCCCGGAAGTCGTGGCCCACGGGGCGCCCCGGGGACAGCAGGATCATGGGCCGGGACTCGGCGTATGCGGTGGCCGCGCCGGACAGCGAGTTCAGCAGGCCGGGACCGGAGGTGGTGATGACCACGCCGGGCAGCCCGCGCACCTGGGACCAGCCGTCCGCGCCGTAGGACGCGCCCTGCTCGTGGCGCGTGGTGATCGCGGTGATCCCGAGCTCGCGCAGCGGCCGGTAGAACTCCAGAGAGTGGGTTCCGGGGATCCCGAACACGGTGTCGATGCCGTACCCGCGCAGGGTCTCCAGCACGGCCGTGGCCACGGTGCGCTCGGGGCGCGACGCCGCCTGGGTCCCCCCGGTCTCGGGGGTGCTGTTCTCGGTGCTCATGCCTTGGACTCCTGGATGCGTCGGTTCCACTCTTCACTGATCTGGGGTGGCGTGGGCCTGGTCACCAGCGACACCACCACGAATACTACGGCCGAGCTGACGAGTCCCAGGTAGATGGGGGCGTTGGCCAGCACGCCGAAGGCGAGCATCCCCGCCACGGTGGCCACCACACCGGCGGCCATGGACCACAAGGCCCCGGCCGCGGTGCCCCGGCGCCAGACCAGCCCGCCCAGCACGGCCACGAGCAGCCCGCCCACCAGCAGGTCGTACGCGATGGTCAGGGCCACCACGGTGGAGCTGACCAGCATGGACAGTGCGGTGATCACGAGTCCGACCACCACCACGTACACCCGGTCCTTCGTCACGGAGGCCTCCTCCGAGCGGGCACGCTCCACGTCCTCGGGGGAGGCTCCGAACAGTCCACGCAGCGTGGGGACCACGTCCACGCGGGCCACGGTGGCCGCGGCGATCGTGGCGCCGGAGGCCGTGGACATCATGGCCGCGACCCCGGCCGCGAGAACGACCCCGCCCAGGCCGGCGGGCACGTGGTACTGGGCCATGGCCGCAAAGGCCTCCTCGGGCACCTCGAGGGTGGGGAGCACGGCGGCCGCGGCGGTGCCGATCAGGGCGCCGGCCACGCCGTAGACGGCCACGTACCCGGCCGCGGCCAGCCCGCCCCAGCGGGCGACCTTGGGGGAGCGGGCCGTGAACACGCGCTGCCAGATGTCCTGGCCGATCAGCATGCCGAAGCCGTAGACCACGAACTGGGTGACGATCGCCTGGAACCCCATGGACCCGGCGAAGAAGTAGGAGGCGTCCAGGCGCTCGGTGATCCCGGACCAGCCACCCCCGGCCGCGAGGGAGAAGGGCAGCAGGATCGCGAAGATCCCGATGGTCATGAACACGAACTGCATGAGGTCCGTGAGCGTGATGGACCACATCCCGCCGAGCACCGAGTAGGCGATCACCACCACGCCGCCCAGCAGGATGGCCCACGGCCGGGAGATGGGGAACAGCACGGAGAAGATCGAGGCGTAGGCCGCGGTGGAGGTCACGGCGATCATCACGGTGTACGCGAGCATCACGAACGACGACGCCGTGGCGCCACCGCGCGCGCCGTAGCGCAGCTGCAGCATCTGGGAGACCGTGAACACCTTCAGCGACTGGATGCGCGGCGCGAAGAAGAGGCTCAGCACTGCGAGCCCGGTGGCGATGGCCACCACGAGCCACATCCCGGAGATCCCGTACTGGTAGCCCAGCCCCACACCGCCCACGGTGGAGGCACCGCCCAGCACCACGGCAGCCATGGTGGAGGTGTAGAGGCCCGCACCCAGACGACGCCCGGCCACGCGGTAGTCCGTGGCGGTGCGCGCACGGCGTGCGGCCCACAGCCCGATCACCACCATCGCGGCCAGGTACAGCACGATCACGAGCACGTTCACGGAGGTTCTCCTCGGGCAGGGGGCAGGGTGCCGCGCGTCCTCATCCGGCTGCGTTTCCGGGCGGGTGCGTGGCGTTAGGGTTTATGGACCAGGTCACAAAAACTAGCACCGCGACGATCGGTCGCAGCACCAGGGGCCCCAGCGACGCGGCCCCGGACGACGCCCGGACGATCCCGGGACGAGAGGAGCACGGGTGGAACCGGAACGCATTGTGGAGACCAACAGCGCTGGTGAGCAGCGGGTGGGGCCCGTGAACGCGGCCCTCACTCCGCGCTGGGCCGGGCCTGCCACGTTCGCGCGGCTGCCCCGCACGGACCAGGTGGAGCACACGGACGTGGCCGTGGTGGGCGTGCCGTTCGACTCCGGGGTGTCCTACCGCTCCGGTGCCCGGTTCGGTCCCAACCACGTGCGTGAGTCCTCCCGCCTGCTGCGGCCCTACAACCCCGCGCAGAACCACTCACCGTTCGCCAACCTGCAGGTGGCGGACGCCGGGGACATCGTGGGCAACCCGTTCGACATCCCGGAGGCCATCGAGTCGATCGAGGCCGCGGCCAAGGAGCTCATGGGGGAGTCCACCAAGGTGGTGGCGATCGGCGGTGACCACACCATCGCCCTGCCCCTGCTGCGCGCGGCGCACTCGCGCCACGGCAAGGTGGCGCTGCTGCACTTCGACGCCCACCTGGACACGTGGGACACCTACTTCGGCGCCGAGTACACGCACGGCACCCCGTTCCGGCGCGCGTTCGAGGAGGGGATCATCGACACCGACGCCGTGATGCACGTGGGCACTCGCGGCCCCCTCTACGGCACGCAGGACCTCGAGGACGACGCCCGCTTCGGCTTCGAGATCGTCTCCTCCGCGGACGTCATGCGCTCCGGCGTGGACGCCGTGGTCGCGGCCCTGCGCGAGCGCGTGGGGGACCGCCCGCTCTACATCTCCCTGGACATCGACGTCCTGGATCCCGCCCACGCCCCGGGCACCGGAACCCCCGAGGCCGGTGGCATCACGAGCCGCGAGGTTCTGGAGATCCTGCGCGGACTGCGCGGGCTGGACGTGGTCGCGTGCGACGTCGTGGAGGTCTCGCCCGCGTACGACCACGCGGAGCTCACCGGGATCGCCGCCGCGCACGTGGTCTACGAGCTGATCTCCCTGATCAGCCTGGGCGCCGACGCCGCCGCGGACGGTCCCGCGTACGGCATCTCGGGCGCGCGCTACGGAGCAGACAAGTGAGCGGCTTCGCGTCCCGCGCGGACGAGTTCCGTCCCTCCCCGGTCCGCGCCGTGTTCGAGGTGGCCCGCGACCCCTCCGTGGTCTCGCTGGCCGGCGGCAACCCGGACCTGTCCGTGCTGCCCGCGGACGCGGTGGGCGACGTCGCGTCCCTGCTGCTGCGCGGGCGCGCCGGGGAGATCCTGCAGTACGGCTCGGGTGCCGGCATGGACGGGCTGCGCGAGCTGGTCGTGAAGCTCATGGCGCGCGGCGGGTCCACCGTGACCGGCGCGGACATCCTGCCCACCACGGGCTCGCAGGCCGGGCTGGACCTCGTGACCAAGCTCTACTGCAACCCCGGTGACGTGATCGTGGCCGAGGGGCCCACCTACGTGGGAGCGCTCGGCGTGTTCGGCGCCTACGAGGTGGACGTGCACCATGTGGAGATGGATCACGACGGGATGCGGCCGGAAGCCGTGGCCCGGGCGCTCGACGAGCTGGCGGTCCAGGGCAGGCGTGTGCCGTTCGTGTACTCCATCCCGAGCTTCCAGAACCCGACCGGCGTGACCATGCCGGAGGAGCGGCGTCGTGAGCTCGTGGAGGTGTGCGCGCAGCGGGACGTGATGATCGTGGAGGACGACCCGTACGCGCTGCTGGCCTTCGACCGCAGCGAGCCGCTGCCCTCGATGCACGGCATGGACCCCGAGCACGTGATCCACCTGGGCAGCTTCTCCAAGATCTTCGCGCCCGGGCTGCGGGTGGGCTGGATGGCGGCGCCGCCCGAGGTGCGCGGTCGGCTGCAGATCGCCGCGGAGTCCGTGGTGATCCACCCGTCCAATCTGGCGCAGTCGCTCGTGACCTCGTGGGTGGGCTCCGAGCACTGGGAGCCAGCGCTGGACCGGGCCGTGGAGCTCTACAAAGAGCGCTGGACCGCCATGGAGGAGGCACTCACGGAGTACATGCCGGACTCGACATCCTGGACCACGCCGTCCGGCGGGTTCTTCACCTGGGTCACCGCGGAGGAGATCCGCGGCAAGGACATCCTGGCCGAGGCCATCGCCCACGGCGTGGTGCTCGTTCCGGGTTCGGCGTCCTACATGGACGGCCGGGAGTCCAACGCCGCGCGGCTCGCGTTCTCGGGCGTGGCCCCCGCGCGCATCCGTGAAGGGGTCAAGCGCTTCGCGGAGGCGCTGCGGAGCCTCTGACGGGCGCGCACCACGACGCATGGTGTGACGGTCTCGGGCGGGACGGGGAAGGCATCCCCTCCCGCCCGAGGTCTGTCTGACGGGTGTCCTCAGGCCGGCCCATCAGGCAGCTGCTCGAGGGGACCACGGGGCGCTCAGGGCGTACCTGTGGGCCCGTCACACGAGTGCGGACAGCAGGCTGGTGATCATGGCTTCGCGGCGGTCTCTGTCAGCTGAGGGGATCCGCTCGAGCGACGTCGTGAAATCCCTGGACAGCAGGGCAGTGCCGACATTCTTCAGGTCCGCGGCCAGGCTGGTCGCGATGGCGGCGGAGAGAACCTCCGACACCTCGTAGGACAGAAGTGCCACGGCCGCGAGGTCCTGGGCGTAGTTGTGGACCTCCAACAGATGCTGTCCGTGCCCGGTCTCGTAGAGTTCGGCCCGGACAGCCTCGGATTCCGTGTACCAGTGGCATGCCACGGCAAGGTCCTGGGCGTCCTTGGTGTCGTGGTTCGGAGCTCTGTCCGCCCACGAGCGGAGTTTCAGTGCGGTGTAACCGGCTGGTGATGGCACCCGAACAGTGTCCCCTTGAGGGGTGATTTCCACTGCCTGGGCGTGACGGTGGACGTCTTGGAAACCGGCGACGGTCCACGCCTCCTTGCGCGGCGGAGGGGTGACTGCCCCCGGCGGTTCCTCGACGCGGGGGCCGAAGGGCATGAAGTCCACGGGGATGCCGCCCACGCGGTAGCGCATCTGGCTGTCCCCCAGGCGAGGGTAGATCTTGGTGATGGGTTGATAGGCATCCCATCCGGGAAGTGCCAGGGCGAGGTCCACATCATCTGTCAACCGGATGGGAGCTGAGTCTCCCAGGCCGGAGTGGATGATGTTCCGTGCGTGGGCTCCCACCACCATTACCTGTGATGGTGCGATGTCCGTGTCGTGTCGGAGGCGTTGGACCACCTCTCCCACAACGTCCAGGACCCCTGGGTCAGGGGTGCCAAATGTGAGCATGGCTGTCCTTGACGTGCTGTGCGGCCTCCAGCTGGCGGCTCTCTCCCGCAGACTTCAGGTCGGCGTACACCAGGAGGGGAGGGGCAGGAGACGGAAAGGAGGAGAGCGGGTGGGTTTCATGGTCCGGGGGGAGCCAGAAGGCTGTGTGGATCATGATGTTGGGGTTCCCGTCCTTCCGCCAGCGGTTGGCCAAGACCATCGTGGGGGAGATGTCCTCAACGTAGAGCGTGGCGGTTCCGGGATTCTTGATCCACGACGCCGATTGCTCGCCGCTCACGTAGATCACACCGTGACCGGCAAGGTCCAGGTGGGCAGGATCGCCGTGGAACTGCTGCACCAGGGTCTTGGGTCCGAGCCCCGTGGCATACGCATCGGCCCACCGTTCTGCGAGAACATCCTGGCGCATCAGACGTCTGCTGCGGCGGTCCAGGAATCTCTGCTCGTCGAGGAGCTTCATGGTGGACTGGGCTTGTCCCAGGGACACCTTGGCCGCAGCAGCAACTGTCCTGACGGGGGAGTGGAGCAACTCGGGCCAGGACAGCAGTGCGAAAATGACCTGCGCTCGTCTGGGAGTGAAGAGCCCGGCTGAGGGTCGGAGTGCTCGGCGGTTCTGGACCGTGGCCGGATCGGGTCGACGACCTCGGACGTCGATGAGCACTCCCCCAAATCTGAGGTAGGCATTTCCTGCGGTGTCGAGGAACTGGACACCCGCCACGCGCAGCTCGTGGGCGCTGCGGGGGTTGACCGCCGGCGCGAGAAGGAGAAGGGGGTCGCCGAATTCCCCATCCAGCTGAAGAACACGGGTGAGGGTTGGGCTGTCGGTCACCACGGCGCGGAAACGCTGGGACCCCAGGGGGTGCGTGAGGAGGAGGGGTGTGGGCGTCTCACGTGCCAGGTCTCGCAGTGATGAGGGGCCATCGGCGCCAAGGCGGTACTCGTTCAGACGCCTCTCGATGGCGGTCTGCAGGGTTTCACTCACAGGCCCTCCGTTCATTCATTTCCTGTGTTCAGGATAAATGAACGCGGGTAAAAAATGAACAGACAGGACGTGGCTGCGTTTCCTCATGGGCATGTCAGCGTGCCGGAAGGGGCGGCAGGACCGGCGGCCGCTGCCCGTCGATCCGCACGGGGGCCGGCACACAGGTGACCTTTCCGTGCTCGGAGGTCAGCACAACGGTCTCAGGTCTGGGGTCGGTGCTCGGGGAAGGATGGCTGCGCCCCGCGCCGCCCCCACCGTCCAGCAGCACCCGCGCGGTGCGCTCCAGGGACAACCGGGCGTACCCTGACCGTCCCGCGGCCAGCAAGGCACACGCTGCCGCGGCCATGCCGTATCCGGTGGCGTGATCCAGCGCCTGCACTGGCAGCGCACCCGGCCGCCAGAGCCCGGTGCTGTCCGTGGAGCCGTACCGGTGGGCGATCCCGGTGGCCGCCTGGACGATGCTGTCGAAGCCCCGCGTTCCGGCGCGTGGCCCGGTGGGCTCCCACGCACTGAGCTCCACGTGCACGAGGTGGGGGAACCGCTCACCAACGACGAGCCCCAACGCGGTGAGTGTGCCGGGGCGGTATCCGGTGAGCAGGACGTCCGCCTGGCCGAGCAGCGCCGCCAGGTCCGCAGCTGCGGTCGGGTCGTAGAGGTCCCGCGAGGTGCAGCGCACGCCAAGGTCGGTGTCCAGGTGCTGCCCCAGCAGCTCGGGAATGGCGGGCGGGTCGACGCGGATCACACCCGCGCCCAGTGCCGCCAGGAACTTCGCGGCGGTGGGGCCGGCAATCACCCGGGTCAGCGAGACCACTCGGACGCCGTGGAGGGGCAGAGGGACACCGGCCGCGTGCGGGTGCACCGGTCGCCACGGGTGGCCGTCCGGTCCGGGGGAGCGGTGGCGTCCAGTGGTGTCCAGATCCCCAGCGAGGATGTGCAGCCACGGGCCGGGATCGGTGGCTGCCTCCCGCCGCCACTCGCTCTCACTCACCACACGGGCGGCCACACCTCCCTCTGCGACGATGCGGGACTCAGCGTCCCGGGAGGTGAGGCGAGCCAGTGCGGGCTCCAGCGCGTCGTCGTGGCCGTGCACCGCGTCCATCGCCCTGTGGCTGAGGCCCGGTGCGAGCCCGTCCAGGGCCGTGAGGATCTCCCGCGTGGGCGAATTCTAGGCCCCGTAGAATGGGACAACATGGACACCTCCCGCGCATCCACCCCCGACGTCGACCGCGCCCAGCTGCTCCAGAGCGCGGCTCGCCTGCGGGAGGTGCTGCGCCACGGCGTGTATTTCCTGCGCAGCATGGAAGGGTCCCGGCAGATCACCAGCCAGCAGATCAGCCTGTTGACCATGCTGCGCCCGGGCGGGGTGCGAATGACCACGATCGCGGCGAACCTCGGTGTCCGCACGCCCACCGCAACGCAGGGTGTGGACCGCTTGAGCAGGGCGGGGCTGGTGCGCCGCGATCCCGACCCCACGGACGCCCGCGCCGTACTCGTGTCCCTCACGCCCGCCGGGGAAGAGGTGCTGGCGCGCGAGGACGAGCGCCGCAACGGCTTCGTCGCGGACGTGCTGTCCACACTGGACGCCCGGGAGGTCGCCGCGCTCGACGCCGCGCTGCCGGTCCTCGCCAAGCTCGCCACGGGAGACGGCGGGGCGGGTGCAGAGGCGGCAGGGGTCAACCGGAAGTCCTGAACGGAACTCCTGGAACCGCGTGGCCCGCAGAGCCGAGGTGCACGACGCCGCTGCGGACAGCCCTGGCGCGGACGGCCAGCGCGCGGGCGGCGGTGCCACGGTGGCGGCCCGACTGACGGGGTCCGGCGGCGTCGTGGCGTCTCAGATCGTCTCGGTGACGTCCTCCACGGCGAAGCGCGGGTTGCGCTCGTAGCTCGGTGCCTGGGGGCGGCCCAGGTTGACCACCACGATGGAGCGCTTGCCCGTGCCCTCGAAGAACTCCCGGTCCACGGCGGGAGCGTCGAATCCGGTCATCGGGCCCACGGCCAGCCCGGCGGCGCGGGCCGCGATGATGAAGTAGCCCACCTGGATGTGCGCGTTGGCGGTGCCGCTGGACATGCGCAGCTCGGCGTTCTCGTCGTACATGCCTTGCAGCTGCGGGGCCGCGGGGAGGAACTCCGGGAAGCGGGTGTGCCAGTTCTCGTCGAAGGACAGGATGGCGGTCAGTGGAGCCTTGCGGGTCTTCTCCTGGTTGCCACCGTTCATGTGCTGCACCAGGCGCTCGCGGGCCTCGAGTGACTCCACCCACGTGATGCGCAGGGGCTGGGAGTTGAAGGCCGTGGGGCCCATCTTGGTGAGCTCGTAGATGGTGTGCCTCTGCTCCGCGGTCACGGGCTCGTCCGTGAAGTGGCTGGCGGTGCGGGCCGTGGTGAACAGGCGGTCGGCGTCCTCGGTGGTGATGTCGAGGGCGAGCTGCTCGAGGGCGGGAGTGCTCATGGGTGTCCTTCCACGCAGGGGCGCGCGGGCGGCGTCGTACCGCCCGGCGAAATCGTTTCTGGGGAAAGCATACCGTTGATGCTCTCCGGCGCGGTCCGAATGTCGGGGACGTCACGCCAGGGATGTACCTTGTCCGGGTGACTTCTGCGTTCCTTCCCGGGCTGGTGACCGGCCTGGCCCTGATCGTGGCCATCGGCGCCCAGAACGCCTTCGTGCTGCGGCAGGGCATCCGCCGCGAGCACGTGGGCGTGGTGGTGGCCATCTGCATCGTCTCGGACATCTTCCTCATCGGGCTGGGCACGGCGGGGATCGGGGTGCTCGTCGAGCAGGTGCCGTGGCTCATCAACGCCTTCCGCTGGGCGGGAGTCGTGTACCTCGTGGTGTTCGCGGTGATGTCCTTCAGGTCCGCGCTGAAACCCCAGACCATGGAGGCCGCGGGCAGCGGAGCGGGTTCGCTGCGCGGGGTCGTCCTGGCGACGCTCGCCTTCACGTGGCTCAACCCTCACGCCTACCTGGATGCGGTCTTGATCCTGGGCAACCTGGCCAACCAGCACGGAGAGCAGCGGTGGATCTTCGCGGCGGGCGCGTTCACGGGATCGGTCATCTGGTTCACGGCGCTCGGCGCCGGGGCCCGGGCGTTGTCCCACGTGCTGAACACCCCGCTGACATGGCGGATCGTGGACGTGGGAGTGGGCCTGGTGATGCTGTTCATCGCGGTGCAGCTCGCGCTGATGCCCGCCGTCTGACCCGGCGTCGGCGCTTGCGACGTGTGCTGAAATGGACTCATGACGCCCACCTCCTCGTACACCAGCAGCGGGACCGGGCGCAGGTCCCAGGAGTTCACCCCCGCCACTGCGGTGCGCGGGTTCCTGGAGCACTCCCGGCGCCGGGCCGCGGACCTCAGCCCCGGCTACGAGCGCGTGTGGGCCCGGGTTGCGGAGGTCGCCTACGCCGCGGAGGGCCTGCAGCAGGACTTCGTGATGGCCGCGGTGGAGGCCTACCCCGCACGTCCCACCCGCCCGGTGCTCAACGCCGTGGCGGCGGGCTTCGAATTGCTCAACACCGCCCTGCTGCTGCGCGGTGAGGGGGTGAGCCCCGGAACGGCGATCGATGCGGCGTCCCCGGGCGACGCAACCGTGCAGTCCCCTCAGCCTGGTGCGGACGAGCACGACGACGCTGCGGCGACCTCCGAGGACTCCGTCCACGACACCTCCCTCGCCAGCGAGATCGCCCTGGCCGCCGCCTACCGCATGGTGGCCACGTCCCACGCGCCGGAGTCCCGGCTGATCAAGCTCCTGGAGATCCTGGACCACTCGGTTTTCCACGCCGCGGCGGGGGAGCGAATCCTGGGCGAGCTCACCCAGCGCGCCGCCACGGTCGGGCACGGCGAGGTGCTGGAGGCCCTGCGGATCGGCAGCGCAGTGCCCTGCTACGAGGCACCGCTGCGGGCGGGTGCTGTGCTGGGCGGCGCCCCCACCGCGCACGTCAACGCCCTGGCGGACACCGGCCGCGCCCTGGGCATGGCCCACGGTCTCGCGCGAGAGCTGCGCCTGGCCGGGCACACGGACCGTGGCCACGGCGCGCGTGAGCTGCTGCGCGCGGACCGCCCCACGGTGCTGGGCACGTTCGTGGCCTCCGGCCCCCACGGCCCCGCGTGGCGCTCCCTGTGCGAGCGCGCTGCGGCGGGCACTCTCACGGACGACGACGCCGCTCACGCCCACGAGCTGCTCGAGCGTTCCGGCTCCGTACGCGCCGTCGAACGCATGATGGGCACCGCCCGTACACGCTCCGAGCACGCCATGGCCGGCGGGGACCTGCCCCCGGCCCTGGTGGAGCGCCTGCGCGCGTGGGCCGAGCGTGAACTGGGCTCCCCCCAGCGCTGAACTCCACGAACGGCGACGGCGCCCGGGCCGAAGCCCGAGCGCCGTCGTGGTCCCCTCCGCGCGAACCGGTGGCCGGTGCGCGGTCGATGTCCCCAGGGACCCGAACGGGTCAGATCTGCGTGAGAGCCCGCACCGGGTTCTCGATGCAGTCCGCCACGAAGCGGATGAAGCCGCCCGCCGCGCCGCCGTCGCACACGCGGTGGTCGAACGCGATGGTCACGGTGGTGACCTTGCGGACGGCCAGTTCACCGTCCACCACCCACGGTTTGTCGATGATCCGCCCGATGCCCAGGATCGCGGCCTCGGGGTGGTTGATGATCGGGGTGGCGCCGTCCGTGCCGAACACGCCGTAGTTGTTCAGCGTGAACGTGGATCCGCTCAGCTGGGCCGGGCTGGCCTTGCCGGAGCGGGCCACCTCGATGATCTCCCGCATGGCGCCGGTCAGCTCCATGGCGCTGAGCTGGTCCGCGTTGCGCAGGTTCGGCACCATGAGTCCGCGCTCGGACTCCACGGCGAGGCCCAGGTTCACGCCCTGCAGGCGCGTGATGGTCCGGGAGCCGTCCTCGGCGGTGTCCACGCGCGCGTTGAGCTGCGGGAACTTCCGCAGCCCGGCCACGGTGAACCGGGCGATCAGCGCGAGCAGGCTGGGCGTGTTCTCCGGGTCCTTGGCCTTGAGCTCGGAGCGCAGCTTCAGCAGCTCGGTGGCGTCCACGTCCACCCACACGGTGGCCTCGGGGATCTCCGTGCGGGAGCGGGTCAGGGCGTCCGCAATGGTCTTGCGCACACCCTTGACGGGCTCCTGCGACGCGATCGGCAGCCCGGTGCGGGAGTCGGTCCCGGCGGCCGCCGGGGACGACGCCGCCGCGGCGCCACCCTGGGGTGCCGCACCTCCCGTGGCGGCCAGGCCGGCGGGGGCGGGGGCCGCGGGCTCCGCGGCGGACAGACCCGTGGGGGCCGGCCCGGCGGCGTCGGCGCGCATCCGCTGGTCGTCCACCTGCTCGATGGCCGCGAGGACGTCCTTGCGCATGATCAGACCACCGGGACCGCTGCCCTGCAGGGCTGCGACGTCCACGCCGTGCTCCCGGGCGAGCTTGCGCACGAGCGGAGAGATCACGGTGGGAGCCAGCCGCGGCGCCTCGGCGAGCGCCTCGTGGGCCTGCACGGCGGCGTCGGCACCGGCACCGCGCTTGCGGCGGCGTCGGCGGGAGGAGGACGCGGCGGAGGTGCCGTAGCCGATCAGCACGTTGCCGGAGGACTCCTCGTCCTCGCCAGCGGTGGGATCGGCCTCGTCCACGGACAGCTCGGCCGAGGGCGTGGTGCCCGCGAGCTCCTCCTCGCGGTAGCTCGCGCCGTGCTCGGCGCCGGGAGCGTCCGCGTCCGTCCCGGAGCCGGCGGGGGCCTCGGGGGACTCCACGCCGTCGGAGATGGAGATCAGCGGCTGGTCCACCAGCATGGTGTCGCCCTCCGCGCCGTGCAGCTTGTGGACCACGCCCTCGAACGGGGTGGGCACCTCCACGGCGGACTTGGCGGTCTCCACCTCCACGATGGGCTGGTCCATGGTGACGGTGTCACCCTCGGCCACGAGCCAGCGGAGGATGTCCGCCTCGGTGAGCCCTTCGCCCAGGTCGGGCAGGTTGAACACATTGATGCTCACGGGTCAGTCCTCCCACTGCAGGTCGTCCAGCGCGTCCAGGATGCGCTCGGAACTCGGGATGTGGTGGTGCTCGAAGGACGGCGAGGGGTAGGGGATGTCGAATCCCGTGACCCGCAGCACCGGCGCGGCGAGCGAGTGGAAGCAGCGCTCCTGGGTGCGTGCGGCGATCTCCGAGGCCACGGACGCGAAGCCCTGGGACTCGGCCACCACCACGGCGCGCCCGGTGCGGCGCACGGAGGCGGCCACGGTCTCGTCGTCGTAGGGGACCACGGAGCCGAGGTCGATGACCTCCACGGACATCCCGTCCTTCGCGGCATCCTCGGCCGCGGCCAGGCACACCGGCACGGACGGGCCGTAGGAGATCAGGGTTGCGTCGGATCCCTCACGGGCGATGACGGCGTGGCCCTCGCGCGTGGGCAGGTTCCCGTTCTCGTACTGCTCGCGCAGCTCCTCCAGGTCCACCTGCGCGGTGGACCAGTAGAGCCGCTTGGGCTCGAAGAACACCACGGGGTCCGGGGAGTCGATGGCCTCGCGCAGCATCACGTACGCGTCCGTCACGGACGCCGGGGTGAAGACCTTCAGCCCGGGGGTGTGCGCGTAGTAGGACTCGGAGGAGTCGCAGTGGTGCTCCACGCCGCCCACGCCGCCGCCGTAGGGGATGCGGATGACCAGGGGCATGCTCAGCTTGCCCCGGGTGCGGTTGTGCATCTTGGCCACGTGGGAGGCCACCTGCTCGAACGCGGGGTACGCGAATGCGTCGAACTGCATCTCGGCCACGGGGCGCATGCCGTTCATGGCCATGCCCACCGCGGTGCCGATGATCCCGGACTCCGCGAGCGGCGTGTCGAAGCAGCGCTCGCGGCCGAAGCGCGCGGTCAGGCCGTCGGTGATGCGGAAGACGCCACCGAGGGTGCCCACGTCCTCACCGAAGACCACGACCTCCCGGGAGGCCTCCATGGCGTCCGCGAGTGCGGTGTTCAGCGCCTTGGCGAAACTGGTTTTCGAAGCGCTCATCACGCCTCCTCTCGGGAGAGCTCGTCCGCGAGCTGGGCGCCCTGCTCGCGCAGCTGGGTGGTGGGTTCGTGGTACACGAAGCGGAACAGGTCCTGCGGGTCCAGCTCCGGCTTGGAGGACATCGCCTCGCGCAGCCGCTTGGCCATGGCCTCGGCGTGCTCGGAGATCTTGCCGGTGACGTCCTCGTCCAGCGCGCCCTGGTCCTGAAGGTAGCGCTGCATGCGGGTGATCGGGTCCTTGGCCACCCACTCGCTGACCTCGTCGCGCTCGCGGTAGCGGGTGTCGTCGTCCGCGTTGGTGTGCGCCTGCATGCGGTAGGTCATGGCCTCCACGAGCAGCGGGCCGCCGCCCTGGCGGCACAGCTCGATGCCACGCCCCAGGACGGAGAGCATGGCCGCGAGGTCGTTACCGTCCACGCGCTCACTGGCCATGCCGTAGCCCACGCCCTTGTGGGCCAGGGACGGCGCGCGGGTCTGCGAGGACAGCGGCACGGAGATCGCGTAGCCGTTGTTCTGCACCAGGAACAGCACGGGCAGCTGGAACACGGCGGCGAAGTTCAGGGCCTCGTGGAAGTCCCCCTCCGACGTCGCCCCGTCACCGCACATGGCCAGCGTCACCGTGTTCTCGCCGCGCAGCTTGGCGGCGTGGGCCACGCCCACGGCGTGCAGCAGCTGTGTGGTGAGCGGGGTGGCCTGGATGGAGACCTTGTACTGCTTGGGGTCGTAGCCGCCGTGCCAGTCACCGCGGTAGGTGCTCATGACCTCCAGCGGATCCACACCGCGGGACATCACGGCCACGGAGTCGCGATAGGTGGGGAACAGCCAGTCGTCGTCCTCGAGGCACAGGGCGGCGGCCACCTGGCACGCCTCCTGGCCGTGGCTGGACGGGTACACGGCCATGCGGCCCTGGCGCACCAGCGCCATGTTCTGGTCGTTGATGCGACGGCCCACCACGAGCTTCTCGTAGGCGTTGAGCAACCGCTCGGTGTCCGGCATGGGGTACTCGTGGCCGGGCTCCTGGCCCTGCTCGGACTCGGGGACGGCGGTGCCGTCCGGGTTGAGCAGACGGATCTCCTTGCTGGCGGGCAGCATGTACTGCTCGGGCGTGATCCCGAAGTTCTTGGAGGCCTCCACCGCCGGATTCACGGGCGGGGTGGGCTCCCGGGTGGCGGACTCGCCACCGGCGGGGATGGGCTCGCTCATGGTGCGTCCCTTTCTTCTCTGGGTGGAACTCGGTGGTGCCGCGACGGCCGCGGGCAGGATCGAGCGGCAACGCGTCGGACACGTCGTCCGGTCAGTATGGGCAATCGGGGCACTCCGTCTCCACACCGGGGGGAATCCGTGGACGGTAGACTCCCCGAAGGGGTTTCCCGTGGACGAATTGCTCGTGAGTGACGGGCGCCATGCGGAAATGTCTTGCACGTCACATCCGGTGCCGCCGCAGGTCGGGGTCGCCCCCGGGTGCGGTGGCCGAACGGTCGGCGGGTACCAGCCGGGTGGCCCCGGGAACGGGTGGTCCGGCGTCGCCGGCGGGTGCTGCGGCGCGGGCCGCGGGCGGGGCGACGGCGCGGGGTGCTGCCCGGCGGCGTCGTCACCGTGACAGGGCCGGGCGGCGGCGGGAAAGGTGGAGCGGATGGCAGAGAGCAAGCGCGTGGAGCTGGACGAGACGGACCGGCGCATCCTGGACGAGCTCACGCGGGACGCGCGGCAGTCCGTGACCGCGCTCGCCGCCAAGGTGCACATCTCCCGTGCGCACGCGTACGAGCGGATCCGCCGGCTGCACGAGCAGGGCGTGGTGCTGCGCTACACCGCGGTGATCGACCCGGCCAAGGCCGGCCTGGAGGCCTCCGCCTACGTGACCCTGCGCCTGAAGCAGAACACGTGGGACACCCTGGGCCCCAAGCTGCGCCGCATCCCGCAGGTGCAGCACGTGGCCCTGGTGGGGGGCACGTTCGACGTGATGCTGCTGGTGCGTGCCCGGGGGACGGCTGAGCTGCGGGACGTGATCTTCGAACGCATCCAGCCCATGCCCGAGGTGGTGGACACCCAGACGTTCCTGATCTTCGAGGACGTGGACGTCGGTGGCTGATCCGGGGACGTCTCGCTCTGGGCGGAGTCCGTGGCCCAACCCCTCAGCACGCTGACATACTGACGGGGAGGACCACGGCGGTGCACACCGCCCTCCGGGTCACGCACCCGGCCACCACACGGACGATGCGAGGACACACATGAGTGAGAACGCACGGCTGGCTCTCGTCACGGGCGCCACGGGCTACATCGGCGGGCAGGTGGCCCAGAAGCTGCTGCGCCGCGGCTGGCGGGTGCGCCTGCTGAGCCGCAGCGCGGAGAAGGTGCGCCACCTGCCCTGGGGGAACAGTGTGGTGGCCGAGGGCCGCTCCGCCGGGCCCGGTGAGGCTGAGGTGGTTGAGGGCAACGCCTCCGAGGCCGCAGACGTCGCACGTGCCATGCGGGACGTGGACGTGGCCTGGTACCTGCTGCACTCCATGGGGGACTCGGACGACTTCGTGCGCGAGGAGGTGGAGATGGCCGAGACCTTCGGCGCCGCCGCGCACGACGCCCACGTGCAGCGCATCGTCTACCTGGGCGGTCTGCACCCGGACGACGAGCCCGTGGACCGGCTCTCCGACCACCTGCGCTCCCGCGTGGAGGTGGGTCGCGCGCTCATGAACTCCGGGGTGCCCACCGCGGCCCTGCAGACCGGTGTGGTGATCGGGGACGAGTCCTCGTCCTTCATCATGATCCGCCACCTCGCGGAGCGGCTGCCCGGCGCCATCGCCCCCCGGTGGGTGCGCAACCGCATCCAGCCGATCGCCGTGGCGGACGTGGTGCACTACCTCGTGGGCGCCGCGGACCTGCCCGCGGACGTGAACCGCACGTTCGACGTGGGCGGCCCCGAGGCCATCGAGTACGCGGACATGCTGGACCAGTACTCCCGCGCCGTGGGCAAGGGTGGGCGCTTCATGATCACCGCCCCCGTGACCACCGCGGAGCTCGCGGCCAACTGGATCGGGCTCGTGACCCCCATCGACACCAAGCTGGCCCGGCCCCTGGTGGGCAGCCTGCAGCACGACACCGTGATCCACGAGCGGGACCTCGACGACTACATCGGGGCACCCCCGGGCGGGCACACACCCTTCGCGGACGCGGTGCGCGCCGCGGTCACGGACCTGGACCTCAACCGCTGGCGGCGGGTCTTCCTGTCCACCACGGCGGCCGTCGCGGCCACGGCGGTGGTGGGCACGCTCGCGAGCGACCCCGGGTCACGGTGGTACGAGAAGCTGCGCAAGCCGCGCTTCCAGCCCCCGGGGTGGGCGTTCCCCGTGGCGTGGACCGCGCTGTACGCGGACATCGCCGCCATGGGCTCGCTGTCCATCGCGGACCTGGGGGAGGAGGGCCGCACCGAGGAGCAGCGGGCCTACATCGCCGCGCTCGGCGTGAACCTGGCGCTCAACGCCGGGTGGAGCGTCCTGTTCTTCCACCGCAAGAAGCTGCGGGCCGCGGCCGTGGAGTCCGTGCTGCTCGCGGTGAGCAGCGCGGACCTGGTGCGCCGCAGCGCCAAGGTGTCCCCGGAGAAGGGCGTGATCCTGAGCCCCTACGCCGGGTGGACCGCCTTCGCCTCGGTGCTCTCCACCACCATCAGCGTGCTCAACCCGCGCCGCAAGTAGCCCTCGGCCCGGTCGGCCGAGCGGCCCGCACGGGCCCGGGCAGTCCCGGGCGGCGGGTCCCGAACATCCCCGGCGGATCGCACCGCCGGGTGGAAAGGAACCTCGGTGACGGAACATCGGGTCAGCCCCTACGGGGACACCACCGCGGCCACGCGCAAGCGCACCGTGTGGGTGGTGCTCGCCACCGGAGTGCTCGCAGCCGCGTGCCTCGCGTGGTCCCTGCGCATCCCCGCGGGAGATCCGTGGTTCTACCCCGCCACCTTCATCCTGGCCGGCGTGTACATCGCGGGCAGCTCGATCGCCATCCGCATGACGGGTGAGCGCCTGCCCTGGCGGGTCACCCCGCGGGGCATGCGGGACGCGGTGGTGGGTGGTGTGGTGCTCGCGGTGGTGTTCATCGCCGGCGGTTTCATGGTCCGCTTCATCCCGTTCCTGAGCGAACCGGTGCACGAGCTGCTCAACCACGCCCGGGTGGGAAGCCTGGTCATGGTGGCCCTGACCACCGCGGTCAACGGCGTGGCCGAGGAGGTCTACTACCGCGGGGCGCTCTGGCGGATCCTGCCGCGGGGCCGGCGGATCCTCGTGACCACCATCGCCTACACAGCGGTGACCGCCCTCGCCGGCATCCCGCTGCTCGCCCTCGCGGCCGCCGCGCTCGGCGCGTTCGTGGGCTACCTGCGCGAGCGCACCCGCTCGCTCGTGCCCGGCATCGTCACGCACCTGATCTGGTCCCTGACCATGCTCTTCGTGCTGCCGTACGTGGTCTGAGCCGCCACGACGCCGCACGGCCGGGTTCCGCGCCCGCGGCCGGTCTGCGCCGGTCTGCGGTGGGTGTGGCCCGCGCGCCCACGGCGCACGGTGGGACACAACCTGCCCCGCGCCGGAACCGCGCCCGGCCACTCGAGGCGGCCCGGCGGCGTCGTCCCCGGGGCGTGGTGCGGGACGGCCGCGCTCAGGCGGGGCGGGTGAAGGCGAGCCACATGGTGGGGATGACCTGCTGGGCGCCGCGCCCTGTGCCGCCCATGGCCATGTGGTCCGTGAGCTGCCCGGAGTAGCTGGTCAGCAGCATGCGGGCCACGTCCCCCGGGGGCACGGTGAACTCCAGGTGCTGGGTTGCGGCCACGCGCACGAGCGCCTGCTCGATGGCGCGGTACACCCGCTCCCGGATGGGGGCCATGCGCTCCCGCACCTCCGGCGAGCGGAACGCCGCGATGGACAGCTCCACCCGCAGGGCCTGCTGGTTCACGTTCGCCACCTGGTCCGTGACGCCCTCGATGATGCGCGTGACCACCTGGTCCACGTCCAGACCCGAGCCCAGCCAGTGGTCCAGCTCCGAGCCCAGGGTCTCCTCCAGCTGGGTGGCGAGGTCCTCGAAGGCGAGGATCGCGAGCTCCCGCTTGGACTCGAAGTTGGAGTAGAACGCCCCGCGCGTGAACCCGGCGGCCGCGCACAGGTCGTTCACGGAGGCGCCGTCGATGCCCTGCTGGGCGAACACGGCCGGAGCGCTGCGGATCAGCTTGAGCCGCGTCGCACTGCGGGAACGTCTGTCCGGCGCGGCCTCGGGTGTGGCAGTCTCGCTCTCGAGGGGCTGTCCGTCCCTCCCGAGACCGGCAGCGGGTGCGGCGGGTTCTTCTGTCTGGTTGCTCACGTGTCCCTCGGTTCGTCTTCCCTTCTCAATACATCAGTGTATCGTGTTCACGAATCCCAATACATTCGTGTATCCCCCTGTGCCAGGAGAAACCGGTGACACCCAAACACGCACCCGCCCACTCGTTCCGGGCCCGACTCGGCCGGCCGTTCGGCCAGTTCGGGTTCTGGCTGCTGCCCATGCTCGCCATCATCGCGGTGGGGGTGATCGGCACCGCCCTGTACCTGGGCGGGCTGTCCAGCCCCGACAAGAACTTCAAGGAGTTCCCCATTGCCGTGATCAACCAGGACAAGGGCGCCGAGGTGCCCCAGGCCAACGGCAAGACCACCCAGGAGAACCTGGGCACGGACCTCGTGAGCGAGTTCGTGGACAAGGCCGCGGAGGACGACAAGATCGACCTGCGCGAGCTGAGCATGGACGAGGCCAAGGAGCAGCTGGACCGCGGTGAGCTCTACGCCGCCGTGGTGGTCCCGGAGAGCTTCTCCGAGGACACCGTGAGCCTGATCGAGGGCTCCCTCACCGAGGGCAACGCCGCGCGCCCCGAGGTCACGGTCTACACCGACCCGCAGGCCGGCTCCCTGGGCACGCGACTGGCCACGGGCGCCGTCGAGCCCGGGGTGCAGGAGGCCAGCAAGGCGCTCGGCGAGCAGCTCACGGAGTCCGTGGCTCCCGCCGAGGACGCGGCCTACAACAAGGTGCTGCAGCAGCTGCAGCAGAGTCAGAAGGAGCAGTCCGAGCAGCTCTCCCGCCAGGCCGCCCAGGGCGGCCCCGAGGTGCAGCAGTTCGCGCAGCAGGTGCAGAAGTCCCAGGAGGGCTCGGCCGAGGAGATCGCCAAGGAGCTCGCGCCCACCGTCAGCTCGGTGGCCAAGGACACCCTCAAGGACCCCGTGAACATGGTGTCCAAGGCGTACAACGACCTCCCGGACGGCACCGCCCTGGGCATGAGCGCGTTCTACTACTCCATCCTGCTCCTGGTGGTGGGCTTCTCCGGCTCCGTGGCGCTGAACCTGCTCATGGACGGTCGCATGGGCATGGCGCCCTTCGAGATGGGCCCCTTCTTCAAGGACTACCCCCGCGCGGTCCTGCCCCGTCCGGTGGGCTTCCTGATGAAGTGGCTGACCTTCGTGGTGGCCGCCCTGCCCGCGTCCGCGCTGATGATGTGGGTGGCCTCCGCGGTGGGCATGCCCGTGCCCCACGGCTTCCTGGTGTTCCTGCTCGGATGGCTCGCGATGTCCACGGTCTCCGCGATCGTGCTGGCACTGATCTCCGTGGGCGGCAGCGTGGGCATGCTGCTGTGCCTCGTGTACCTGGTGTTCATGGGCCTGCCCTCCGCGGGCGCCGTGGTGCCGCTCGAGGCGGTGCCGGACTTCTTCCGGGCCATCGCCCCGTTCGAGCCGCTGCACCACATCTTCACGTCCGTGCGCTCCGCGCTGTTCTTCGACGCGATCCCGGAGGCGGGCCTGACCACGGGCGTGATCGGGCTGTCCATCATGCTGGTGGCCGCCCTCCTGGTGGGCATTCTCGGCGGCTGGGCGTACGACAAGCGGGTGGGGCTGCGTGGTGCGGACGGCCCGGCCAGGCACAGTGCCGACGCAGCGGTGGCCCCCTCGGAGAAACCCCTCCCCAAGAGTGCGGATAACCCCTCCGTGCCGAGCGGTGCGTCAGAATAGGCTGGGAGCATACACAGCACGTCGGCCGCGCAGGCCCTTGCAACGACACCGATGGAGACCAGATGAGCAACGAACCGCAGCAGCCGCGCCCCGACTACCGTTCCGGAGCGACCGGCGGCGAGGGTGCCCCGGCCCCGCGTGAGCAGGGTTCGGCGGGCGCCCGCGGCGCCGGCGAGCAGGGCTGGGCGCAGAACCAGGGCCAGCAGGGGTACATCCCGAACCAGGGTGCCCCGCGCTACTCGCAGCCCCAGGGCGGCCAGCAGGCCGGACAGCCGCAGGGCGATCCCCGCTACGCGCAGAACGCCGGGGGTCAGGGGCGGCCCCAGGGGGACCCGCGCCACGCGCAGAACGCCGGCGGCGGTCCGTACGCACAGCACCCGGGCTACGCGCAGCAGCCCGGTGGCTACCAGGGTGACCCCCGCTACGCCCAGCAGCCGGGCGGGTACCCGGCGGGCGCCCGCGGCCCCCAGGACGACGAGAAGACCGTGGCGGTGCTGACCCACCTCTCCAGCCCGATCGCCGCGATCATCTCCGTGGGCTGGCTGAGCTTCCTGGGCCCGCTGATCGTCTGGTTCATCTACAAGGACAAGAGCCCGTTCCTGCGCCAGGCCGCGGCGGGGGCGTTCAACTTCAACGTGTCCCTGTGGCTGCTCAACCTGATCGGCTGGATCTGCGTGTTCACGGTGGTGCTGTCCCCGCTCGGCTTCCTCCTGATCGCGGCGTACTGGATCATGCTCTTCGTGTTCCACATCATCGCGGCGGTCAAGGCCGGGGGCGGCAAGGCCTACCGCTACCCCATGCAGCTGCCCATCCTGCGCTGATCCCACGGCGCCGCACGCTCGCTCCGAGCGCTCACGGCCCGTCTTCCACGAACCGCCCGGGGGAGCCTCACGGCTTCCCCGGGCGGTTCGTGCGTGCGGGGGCCCGCCACTGGGCAGATTGTTGAACAACCTGTAGTGTGCAGTGGTCAGCCGCCGTGTGGCTCTGCTCACACCGACCCAGGGATGGATCCATGTCCTCTGCCTCACCACAGCCGCACCTCGACCGCGAGACACCGGGCACCCGGAAGGACTCCGGTCACCGCAGCGCCCTGCTGGGTGCCATGTTCCTCATGGCCACCAGCGCGATCGGCCCCGGGTTCATCACCCAGACCACGGTGTTCACGGTGCAGCTGGGCGCCGCGTTCGCCTTCGCGATCCTGGTGTCCATCCTGGTGGACATCGCCGTCCAGCTGAACGTGTGGCGGGTCATCGGAGTCTCGGGCATGCGGGCCCAGGAGCTGGCCAACCAGGTGCTCCCCGGGGCCGGGTACGTCCTGGCGGCGCTGGTGTTCCTGGGTGGTGCCGTGTTCAACATCGGCAACATCGCGGGAACCGGGCTGGGACTAAATGCCATGCTGGGCATGGATCCCAAGCTCGGCGGGGCCATCTCGGCCGTGATCGCCATCCTGGTCTTCCTGTCCAAGCGCGCGGGCCTCGCCCTGGACCGGATCGTGGTGGCGCTGGGCGCCGTCATGATCCTCATGATGCTGTACGTGGCCATCGTGGCGGCACCCCCGGTGGGTGAGGCGCTCAAGAACACCGTGATGCCGGAGGAGGTGGACTTCCTGGTCATCACCACGCTCATCGGAGGAACCGTGGGCGGGTACATCACCTACTCCGGCGCCCACCGCATGATCGACTCCGGCGTCACCGGAGTGGACAGCGTCCGTGAGATCACCCGCACGTCCGTGCTGGGCATCCTGGTCACGTGCGTCATGCGCGTTCTGCTGTTCCTGGCGATCTTCGGGGTGGTCGCGAGCGGCGTGGCGCTGGCCGGGGACAACATGGCCGCGGACGCCTTCCGGGCCGCCGCCGGGGAGATCGGCGTGCGGATCTTCGGAGTGGTGCTGTGGGCCGCCGCCCTGACCTCCGTGATCGGCGCCGCGTTCACCTCCATCTCCTTTGTCACCTCCTCCGCGGGCAGCCCCCGCACGCGCAACCTGCTCACGGTGGGCTTCATCCTGGTGTGCGGAGTGATCTACCTGGTGCTGGGCCAGGCCCCGCAGACGCTGCTGGTCTTCGCGGGCGCGTTCAACGGCCTCATCCTCCCGTTCGGCTTCGCGATCCTGCTGTGGGTGGGCTGGCGCCGCCGGGACCTGCTGCAGGGCTACCGATATCCCGGGTGGCTGCTGGTCGTGGGTCTGATCGCGTGGGTGCTCTCCGTGTTCCTCGCCGTCAACTCCCTGGCCGGGCTCTCCAAGCTCTGGGCCTGAGACCCCCGGACAGGACAGGGCGCGCACTGATGGAGACCACGCTGACCCCCGCCCAGGCTCGGGAGCGCTTCCGAGCGGGGCTCGTGCGCCCCACCGCGGGCATGGCCCCGGGCCACGCCCAGGCGAACCTCGTGATCGTGCCGCGGGAGCTGGCGTTCGACGTGCTGCTCTTCGCGCAGCGCAACCCCAAGCCGTGCCCCGTGCTGGGTGTCCTGGACGCGGGGGAGACCACGGGTCCGCTGCTGGCCGGCGGGGACATCCGCACGGACGTGCCGCAGTACGTGGTCTACGAGAACGGGGTGGAGGTGGACCGCCCCACGGACATCACCCCGTACTGGCGGGAGGACCTGGTCACGCTCATGCTGGGCTGCTCGTTCACGTTCGAGGACGCGCTGCAGGCGCACGGCATCCGCCTGGCCCACATCGACCAGGGTGTCAACGTCCCGATGTACCGCACCTCGCGACGCTGCGAGCCGGCGGGGCGGCTGTCCGGGCCGCTCGTGGTGTCCATGCGGCCGGTTCCGGCGGCACAGGTGGCGGACGCCGTGCGGATCACCTCCCGCTACCCGGCCGTCCACGGCGCGCCCGTGCACGTGGGGGACCCCGGGGCGCTGGGGATCGCGGACCTGGGATCACCGGACTTCGGCGACGCCGTGCGGATCGCCCCCGGCGAGCTGCCCGTGTTCTGGGCGTGCGGGGTCACTCCGCAGGCCGCGGTGATGGAGTCGGCTCCGCCGTTCGCGATCACCCACGCCCCGGGTCACATGCTCGTCACCGACGCCCGGGACGCCGACTACCAGGTGCCCTGACGGGGCGCGGCGGCGAGGGTGCCGTGCCCTGATTTACCCCCGGGGTGGTCCACTCTGCGGGGCACATCTCTGCGGGGCACACCGACAGCAGCCCCGACCGGCGGTGTCGCGGGGTTCTCCGGTGACGCCCACGGCGGGTCGTCGGAGGACCTGGCCGGCCGACCTCACCCGAGCCGGCTGAGGATCTCGTCCCGCGCCGCGCCCAGGGAGTCCCGCAGCAGCTCGACGGCACGGCTCCGGTCGCCGGACTCCAGGGTGGTGAGCACCTCGGCGTTGCGCACGGCGTAGCGTGCGTGGAACTCCCGGTCCTCGAGCATCGCGTGGAACACCAGGCGCATTCTGGCCAGGGCACGGTCCATGTCCCGGAGCAGCGCGGGCGACCCCGCGGCGTCCACGAGGCACCGGTGGAACCGCTGGTTCGCGTCCGCCATGCCGGCCACGTCCGCACCGTCCCGCGCCGTGAGTGCCGCGGCGACGATCGAGCGGAGCCGCGTCAGCAGCCCCGCATCCACGGTTCCCCACAGCACCGCCCCGGACTCGAGGATGCTCCTAGCGGCATAGAGGTCGCGGACGTCGTCCGCGGTGGGCCGCGCCACGAACACGCCCCGGTGGGGGATCCGCAGCACGAGCCCCTCCGCCGCGAGCATCGCGAAGCACTCCCGCAGGGTGTTGCGGGAGATCCCGAGCTCGGCGGCCACGGCGTGCTCGGACAGCTTCGCGCCCGGCGGCAGCGCGCCGTCGGCGATCCGCGTCCGCAGCAGGGCGGCGGCATGGGCGCCGGCCTGGGCCTCTTCCCCTGGCTCGGACGCTCCGGGGTGCGAGGCGGACGGGTCGCTCACGCGATCTCCCCGAGGGTCTGTCCCGCGCGCACGGCGTCGCCCTCGGACACCTCCCCGTGGTGCAGGGTTCCGGAGCGGTGGGCCTTCACGGGGGTCTCCATCTTCATGGCCTCGACCACCAGCACGGGCTGACCCTCGGTGACGTCCTCGCCGTCCTGTGCGAGCCAGGTGACCACCGTGCCGTTCATGGGCGCGGTGAGCGCGGTCCCGTCCTCCGCGTCCGACGACGCCGCCGCGCCGCCCTGTCCCGTCTCTCCCGGGGTCCCGCCTCCGCCGTGGAGCAGGGCCTGTGCGAGGTGCGCGGGCAGGCCCACCCGCACGGCACGCCCGTCCACCTCGAGCGTGAACGTGGTGCGCTGGGCGGCCTCGGGGTCGAGGTGGGGTGAGGTCTCGAGGTCCTGCGCGAACTCGTCCTCGATCCAGGTGGTGTAGACGCCCAGCTGCTCGGTGGAGGTGAACGCGGGCTCCTCCAGCACGGCGCGGTGGAACGGCACCACGGTGGGCAGTCCGCGGATCGAGAGCTCACGGAGGGCGGCGCGGGAGCGCACCACGGCCTGGGCCCGGTCCTCGCCCCACACGATGAGCTTGGCGAGCAGCGAGTCGTACTCGGCGGGGACCACGGATCCGGTGCGCACGCCGGTGTCCACGCGCACACCCGCGCCCGTGGGGGCCTCGAACGCCTCCACCGTGCCCGGGGTGGGGAGGAACCCCAGTGCGGGGTCCTCCGCGTTGAGCCGGAACTCGATCGCGTGGCCGCGCGGGGCGGGGTCCTCGGTGGTGCTCAGCGGCAGACCCTCGGCCACGCGGAACTGCTCGCGCACCAGGTCCACTCCGGCGGTGGCCTCGGTCACGGGGTGCTCCACCTGCAGGCGCGTGTTGACCTCCAGAAAGGAGATCAGCCCGTCCGGTGCCACCAGGAACTCCACCGTGCCGGCGCCGGTGTAGCCGGCTTCGCGGCAGATAGCCCGCGCGGACTCGTGCAGCGTGGTGCGCTGCTCGTCCGTGAGGAACGGCGCCGGGGCCTCTTCCACGAGCTTCTGGTGGCGGCGCTGCAGCGAGCAGTCGCGCGTGCCCATGACCACCACGTTGCCGTGGGTGTCCGCCACCACCTGGGCCTCCACGTGGCGCGGGCGGTCCAGGAACCGCTCCACGAAGCACTCCCCGCGCCCGAAGGCGGCGGTGGCCTCGCGCACGGCGGCGTCGAACGCCGATTCCACCTCGGAGAGCTCCCGGGCGATGCGCATCCCGCGTCCGCCACCGCCGAAGGCCGCCTTGATGGCGATCGGCAGCCCGTGCTCCTCCGCGAACGCGCGGGCCCCGGCGGCGTCGGCCACCGGGCCGTCGGTTCCGGGGACGAGCGGCGCCCCGGCGCGCACGGCGATCTCCCGCGCGGTGACCTTGTTGCCGAGCGCCTCGATCACGTCCGGGCTCGGGCCGATCCACGTGAGGCCGGCGGCCACCACGGCGCGCGCGAAGTCCGCGTTCTCCGACAGGAACCCGTAGCCCGGGTGCACGGCGTCCGCGCCGCAGCGCTCCGCCACGGCCAGCACGGCGGGGATGTTGAGGTAGGTGTTGGCGGAGGAGGAGCCGGGGAGGGCATATGCCTCATCGGCCATGTGGACGTGCATCGCGTCCGCGTCCGGCTCGGAGTACACGGCCACCGAGGTGAGCCCGGCGTCCAAGCACGCGCGGGCCACGCGCACGGCGATCTCCCCGCGGTTGGCGATCAGAACCTTCTTCATGGGGTGTCTCCTGAGGTGGGCTGGTCCGCGGGGATCGTCGCGGTCGGGGTCGTCGTGGGCTCCTGGGCGCCGAGGGCGTCCGTGGGGATTGTCGGTGCGGAGCGGGTCTCCGGTGCCACCCCGTGGGTCGGTGCAGCGCCGGGCGCGGCGGGGATCGCTGAGTCGGCGGGCGGGTGCGGAACCGGGCGGAACCGCACCTCGGAGCCGGGCAGCAGCTGCGCGGCGAGGGGGAGGTCCTCCGGGACCACCACCCCGATCACGGGGTACCCGCCCGTGACGGGGTGGTCCGCGAGGAACAGCACGGGCACCCCGGAGTGGGGCACCTGCAGGGAGCCGGTGACCACGCCCTCGCTCGCGAGCTCGCCGTCCCGGCCTCGTTCGAGACCTCCGCCCTGCGGGGTCTCGAAGCGCACGCCCACGCGGTTGGAGTCGCTGCTGACGCGCCACGTCCGCTCCGCCAGGGCGGCACGGGAGGCGGGGGTGAACCAGTCCTCGCGCGGGCCCGGAACCACGCGGAGCACCGTGGTCCCGCGCGGTGCAGACAGGCGCACCGCGGGCTCCTCCGCGTGGCCCACGGCCCGGCCGGCTGCCGCGGTACGCACCGGCAGCACGTCTCCGGCGGTCAGCGGCGCGGGCCCGATTCCGGACATCACGTCCGTGGCGCGGCTGCCGAGCACCGGGGCCGTGTCCAGGCCTCCGGAGACCGCGAGGTAGCTGCGGAGTCCCGCGCTCGGGGTGTCCAGGGTGAGGTGCTCGCCGTCGTACAGGGCGAAGGGCGCGCAGAACGGAGCGGAGCGCTCGGTCTCCCCGCCGGTGATCCGGGCACCGACGGGCGCTCCGGACAGGGCGAGCACGTGGTGGTCGCGGGCCGTGAGCCGCAGCCCGCCGAGCGTGACCTCGAGGACTGCGTCCGAGCCGGCGTTGCCCACGATCCGGTTGGCCTGCATGGCCGAGGCGCGGTCCGCCGCACCGGAGGCCACCACGCCCAGGTCCCCCAGCCCGGGACGGCCCAGGTCCTGGATCAGGGTCTGCATCCCGGGATCCTCCACCACCAGGGCGTGGCCGGCGGCGTCCGCCGGAGCGGTGTCCACTGCGCCGACGGGTTCCTCGCTCTCGGAGTGCGTCCGGGCCGTCGCCGCGCCGCTCCCGCCTGCGGTGTCCTGGTCGGGATCGCCGCCCGGCTGAGCGGTGCGTGCCGGGTCCCCGGGGAGCCGCGGGTCGCCGTGCGGGTCCCGGGCGGCGTCGTCGGCCAGCGTCACGAGCTCGCGCACGGCGCGGTAGCGCACGGTGTCGCCGGGGCGGATCAGCGCGGGGGAGTCCCGGTGGGTGTCCCACAGGACGGCGTCCGTGCGTCCGATCAGCTGCCAGCCGCCCGGCGAGCGCTGGGGGTAGATCGCGGAGAAGACGCCCGCGAGCGCCACGGACCCCGCGGGCACGGCGGTGCGGGGAGTGTCCCGGCG